>JANYDV010000324.1 GCA_025363505.1 Bacteroidota bacterium | reverse complement strand
ATTCAAGTTGCCGCCGCTGAAAAAGGATTACACCGTTGGGCTTGGAAGCCGGATTATTGTATATTGTTTCCCGTAACAGTCGTCGAAGGGATTATCACTTATGATGATTCCCATTCAGTTGATCTCAATTATTGTGGACTCAATGGCAACGGAGTGTATGTCCATTCGATCTACGAATCGATGAAAGAAGAACTACAGCACTTTCTCGGTGAGACGGAATTTGCGAAGCTCAATGATTATTACATAGCAAATCGCTCTCGTTTCGAAACCGAACGTGCGAAAGACCCCAAGAACACATTTGTTCAAATTACGTTGTAATATGTCAATGCTTTTAGGTCAGGTTGTTGTTGTAACCGGAGCGTCTCGCGGAATTGGCAAAGCGATTGCTATTGCCGTTGCGAGTGCCGGTGCTGATGTTGTTTTTACATATATTTCTAATGATCAAGCTGCAGCAGAAGTCTCATCAGAAATCGAGGCACTTGGTCGAAAAAGCTTAGCGATCAAGACCGATGCCGCCTCGGCAGATGGAGCAAATACTGTGATCGAGCAAACGATTGCAATATTCGGAAAGATCGATGTTTTAGTCAATAATGCCGGTATCACTCGCGATACTTTATTGATGAGAATGAACGAAAGCGATTGGGATGCAGTGATTGATACTAATCTCAAAGGTGTTTTCTTGCTCACCAAAGCGGCTATTCGCCCGATGATGTCTGCAAAAAAGGGGAAGATTATTACGATCTCCAGTGTTGTTGGTCTGACCGGAAACCCTGGACAGACAAATTATTGTGCTTCGAAAGCCGGAGTGATAGGGTTTTCAAAGTCGTTAGCCAAAGAAGTAGGCTCACGCGGCATTACGGTGAATGTCATTGCACCGGGATATATTGAGACTGATATGACCGAAAAAATGACTGACCTTCAAAAGAAAGCCATCCTCGATATGGTACCCTTAAAACGAGGAGGGAAGCCGGAAGATATTGCTCAGACGGTATTGTTTTTGGCATCAAGCGGAGCCGATTATATCACAGGGGAAACGATCAGAGTTGATGGCGGAATGGCAATGTAGGCTACCAACAAAAAGATTTTAGTATATTTATTGTTTCATTTTCATTTATTATTAAGTACTATGGCAGATACAGCAGCAATTGAGTCAAAGGTTCGTGAGATCATCACCAGCAAACTTGGTGTTGAAGCATCGCAGGTAACAACTACTGCTTCTTTCACGAAAGATCTTGGCGCTGATTCGCTTGATACCGTCGAGCTCGTTATGGAGTTCGAAAAAGAATTCGGCATGCAGATCCCAGACGAAGATGCAGAAAAGATCCAGTCGGTCGGTGATGCAGTAACCTATATTTCTTCTAAAAAATAATCGTTGAGATTACTTCCGCTGTTGGAAGTAACACTTCATCTAATAGTATTATGGCTCACGAATACCGTCGTGTTGTCATTACCGGTATGGGTGCTGTCACGCCGATCGGGAATGACCTCGGTTCATATTGGGATGGATTAAAAAATGGGCGCTCCGGTGGAGCGCCTATTACGCGTTTTGATGCGTCCGATTTTGATACTAAATTTGCGTGTGAAGTCAAAGACTTTGATCCGCATCTTTATTTGGATAAAAAGATCACTCAGCGGATGGATCTTTTTACCCAATTTGGTATGGCGGCTAGCATCCAAGCGATTGCTGATAGCGGTATCGATCTTGAGAAATCAGATCGAGACCGGATTGGTGTGATCTATGGCTCCGGTATTGGTGGTATGTGGGCTTACCAGAAACAACAGCAAACGTTTTTCGATAGTAACGGTCCGCACAGAATATCTCCTTTTTTTATTCCGATGATCATTTCGGATATTTGCGCGGGATACATATCAATGCGATTCGGACTCAAGGGTCCCAACTATGCAACGACCAGCGCCTGTGCGACCAGTAATCACTCGATGATTGATGCCGTGATGTACATTCAACGCGGTCTTACCGATGTGATGGTTGCCGGTGGTACCGAAGCGGGTATTTGCCCGATGGGTATTGGTGGCTTTAACGCGATGAAAGCACTTTCCCTCAGAAATGACGAGCCTCTTAGCGCCAGCCGACCTTTTGATATTACACGCGACGGGTTTGTTGCAGGCGAAGGTGCGGGTTCTCTCATTCTCGAAGATCTCGAACACGCCCGGCATCGCGGTGCCAGAATTTACGCGGAAGTTGTAGGATTTGGCGCCACCGCAGATGCGCATCACATTACCGCACCGGCACCTGGTGGCGAAGGGGCAGTGCGTGCGATGAAGATGTCGCTTCATACTTCAGGGTTGAGCCTCAATGATATTGATTATATCAATGTTCACGGCACCTCAACACCGCTCGGGGATATTGCTGAGAGCGAAGCAATCAAAACAGTTTTTGGCGATCATGCACGAAAGATCGCAGTGAATTCAACAAAGTCAATGACGGGGCATTTACTCGGAGCTGCCGGAGCAGTCGAAGCGATCGCGAGTGTGCTTGCGATCTATCATCAGATAGCCCCACCGACTATTAATCTTCGCAATCCGGATCCATTATGCGATCTTGATTACATTCCGAATGTTGCACGCCCGATGGAAATAAAAGCTGCACTGAGTAATGGGTTTGGTTTTGGCGGACATAATGCAACGCTTGCGTTTAAAAGATTTCAAGACTAATTTGGTCGTTATACATTTTTGCAGACAATAGAATTGTTGTGAATACCCCAACAGAAGCTCCGAAGTCGAGCTCGATTATCGGACGACTGAAAGATCGTATCAACCATTATCGCGAACTTGGTGCTGTCAGGCGCGAACGCCGATTTAGCGATAATTTCCCTGCATTCCTCAGACGTAGTCCGTCAATAGAGCAATATACACCTCCACCACCAATGGTTGCGGGAGTGGCAAGAGGCTCACTATCGGCACAAGATTTTACCGAACTTGAACAGCGGCTTGGTTACATTATAAAATTTCGTTTATATTTTTTACAAGCACTTACTCATCGTTCGTATTTGCAATTTGTGCAAGAACCTGATATGCAATCGAACGAGCGTCTCGAATTTCTTGGCGATGCGGTGCTTGATTTAGTAATCGGGGAGTACCTTTATCGTGAATTTCAAAACCTTGCTGAAGGTGAACTGACCAAACTCCGCTCACGTCTTGTTTCGGGAGCAGCACTTGCCAAACACGCTGCTGATATTGGTCTTGATCATTTTTTACTTCTTTCAACTTCTGCAAAACACTCTCTTGATCGTGGGTCACAAACATTGCTTGCCGATGCTTATGAAGCGATTATCGCCGCGATTTATCTTGATGGTGGTATGGATGCGGCTCGTGATTATATATATCGTCAGATCATCACTCACGCGCGACGTGATGAGTTAATGCTTTCAGATACCAATTACAAGTCGATGCTTCTTGAATATGCGCAGTCGCAAAAACTTGGAGTGCCAAGATATACAACCGTCGGTGAGGAAGGACCAAATCACGCGCGCACATTTTCGGTGGAAGTGCACGTTGGTGGTATGGTGCAAGGAGGCGGGCAAGGACACTCTAAAAAAGAGGCTGAGCAGCAAGCCGCACTTCGTGCACTGGAATCGCTCGGACTCTTGGATGCGCCGGTTGTCTAATTATTTCTAACAATATGCGGAATACTAACCTGCTGAAGTACGGCATTGCAATTTTGCTTTCGGCAGGAGCCTTATATCTTGCATTTCGCGGTCAGGATTTTGATTCGTTGTTTGATATCATCAAGCAAGCAAACATTTGGTTTATTCTTCTTGCGCTTGCGCTTCAACTTGTTGCGCATTACATTCGAGCATGGCGTTGGCAATTCTTGCTTCGCCCGGTAAAGCAGAATATAGGTATATATCATTCTTTTAAAGCTGTTGTTGCGGGATATGGACTAAATAATATTATTCCACGAGCGGGGGAATTAGTACGCCCCGCGATGATCGCGCAGTCCGAAAGCATCCCGTTCGCCTCTGCACTTGCCACGATTGTATTAGAGCGTATTTTGGATGTCATTGCACTTGGTTCAATTTTTGCCGTTTCATTATATCTGTTCCAAGACGAATTTATGAAAGCATTTCCTGAAATTGCGCAGAATTCGCTTGCCGCTTTATTTATTATTTCAGCTTTCTTGATTTTTTTTGTTCTTGTTCTTGTCAATAAAACAATCTCAGATATGCTCATCATGATGATGAGAAAATTCTTGCCGGAAAAAATTGCTACACTATTTGTAACGGCATTCGGAACATTTACCAAAGGACTTCACGGACTTTCGCGCGACACAATTCTGCCGATCTTGCTCGGCACTGTCGGGGTTTGGTTATTTTATACGCTTTCTACTTTCGCAAGTATTTTTATTTTACCCGGATCGGGTATTGAACATATTGGTTTTAGCGGTGCGATAGCCATCCTTGCTCTGACCGGTGTTGCAATCACTATCCCGACACCCGGAGGATTAGGTACGTTTCACTATTTCATCAGTCGTGCACTCAATAGTTTTTTCTTTATACCTCTTCCTACCGCCATTGCATTCGCAACGATCTCTCATTCGTCAAACTATATCGTAGTTACACTGCTGGGAGTTTTTTATATGATTAGGGCAGGAGTTTCAATAAAAGCCGCGAAGAAGGAAGCCTGAGCAAGAGTGTATCCATAGACAGCATTACTCGCTATAATTTTTGTATAAAAAAACCGGCTCGAAATCATCGAGCCGGTTTTTATATTTCAGTTCTCTTTTACTTACACGGTGCGACTACTCTGACAGCGATGCGTCGGTTTTGTGCTCGTGCGAGTTCGATCTGCGAGGCTTTTACATTTTTGCCGGCTTTTGGTTCAGGGATTAATGGTTTCGAAGAGCCATATCCAATGGTGCTCTGGACGTGCTTTGCATTGACACCTTGATCGACAAGCCATTGCTTTACACGTGCTGCACGCATATCCGACAACTCTTGATTTCGTTTTATGTCGCCTTCACTTGAGGCATGTCCCTCGATGATCACTTGAATATCTTCACATTGTTCGACTAATGCTTTGATCTTGTTCAAGCTTTCGAGTGTGCCTGGTTCGGACATATTAAAGTTATCGGTATTGACGATAAAGAGAATTCCCGGGAAATTGCTGACCGTATTTACCGGAGCTTTCGGTGGGCAACCATCAGGTGCAACACCGGCAAGCAACGGACATTTATCTACACCGTCTTTGAATCCGTCGCCATCAGTATCAGGATTGAGCGGATTAGTTTTGGTGCGGTTAATTTCATCAGCATCAGAAAGACTATCGTCATCGGTATCTTTCTTTAACGGATTCGTCTTGTAGGTTTTTACCTCGTCGCCATCGGATAAGGTATCGCCATCGGTATCTTGTTTGAGTGGATCGGTTTTGTAATTTTTAATTTCATCGCCATCGCTCAAACCATCACCATCAGTATCGGATTTGAGAGCCTCTGTATGATAGGTGGTAATTTCTTCGCCATCGGTCAAACCATCACCATCAGTATCAGCTTTTAATGGATCAGTATGGTATTGATTGACTTCAATAGCATCGTTCAAACCATCCGAGTCAGTATCTGCTTTTGTCGGGTTGGTCTTATATTGATTGATCTCATCACCGTCACTTAAGCCATCACTATCAGTATCAGCTTTTAATGGATTGGTCAAATATTTATTGACTTCATCACCGTCTTTGAGACCGTCTTTATCGGAGTCAGCATTTTTCGGATCGGTGTTGTACTGATTAATCTCAGCACCATCGGCAAGACCATCATCATCAGTATCAGCTTTCGACGGGTCGGTCATATATTTATTGACCTCATCACCATCGCTCAGTCCATCACCATCCGAATCAGTTTTGATCGGATTGGTACTATATTTATGAACTTCATCACCATCGCTTAGACCGTCACCATCAGTGTCAGCTTTTGCAGGATCAGATTTATATTGATTGACTTCTTCGCCGTCTTTGAGTCCATCGTTGTCACTATCAGCATTCAGCGGATCAGTTTTATAGACTTTAATTTCCTGACCGTCATTCAGTCCGTCACCGTCGGTATCAGGATTATTGGGATCAGTTTTGTATTTATTGATCTCATCAAAATCTGAAATACCATCTCCATCAGTGTCAGCTTTGAGCGGATCGGTATGATATTTTTTTACTTCTTCGCCATCAGTAAGTCCGTCACCATCGGTATCCGGATTATTTGGGTCGGTATGATAGATTTCGCGTTCTGATTTATCGGTTAAGCCATCCTTATCAACATCTTGGTCACCAAAAATGTAATAACTTATTCCAAGACCAAAAGTTAAGAAAGCATCTGTTGCGCCGCCACTAAATTTTGTAGCATCAGCAGCAACATGCGGGGAAGATGTTACAGAAATATCAAACGCATCGTATGCATTCTGCGAGAAATCATCTAAATAATCTGTGTTAGGGATATGTAGTAATCCTTTTCCATTAAAGACCAAATTATCGCTGGCATATAGTTCAAAGCCAATACCGATCACTTCGCCTAATGTATTGCGTGAATACTTTACAGCATCTAAATAGGGAAGTGCACGGTCTTGATTGAGATTTCTTGGTTCAAAATTGAATATTTCAAGCCCACCAATAACATAGGGTACAAATTCTTGTAATGGAAAAAAGTTTATACTGCCCATAATCTGAAAACCACCATGACGAATCTTGCTTTTCTCTTCACGATTGATCGCGCTAGCCGCGCCAATTCCGGGGATTAAATAGCGCGCATTTTCATCACCAATGCCGGTGCCGAATGGTCCGAAATAATCTGAGTAGGTACGAAGATTGTCGTCATTGAGCCGCATCCGCAGCTGTCCGCCGTTATAGGCGACATGCAGTGACAACCAATCT
>JANYDV010000321.1 GCA_025363505.1 Bacteroidota bacterium | reverse complement strand
CCATCTCGTTATTACTTGCAAGTCTTTTTACAACCGGAAAGATGTCACAGCAAAGTGAGATTGTTGCATTACGATCGGCAGGGGTCTCACTGTATAGGTTTATGCTGCCCTTTATCATCATGGGTACGCTCTTCAGTTTGTCGTTTATATATTTCAATGGATGGATGTTGCCTCGTGCCAATGGACGGGTGAGTGCTATCCAACGTAAATACGATCTGCCGGGAAACACTTCACTCGGTATGCAATCAAATCTACATATGCAAGAAGGGGTGGGGGAGATCGTGACGATCGGTAATTTCCTTCCGGATGTAGCACGGGCTGATAGAGTCAGCATCTATTTTTTTGACCCAAATAACCCCATTCGCCTTTACCGACGAGTAGATGCGCCACAAATGAAATGGGACTCGACTAAAAAAACATGGCTGCTCAATAATGCAACTGAACGAACGTTCACGACTGATTCATCAAAACAAGCATTACGTGTTTTATCTGAACAAGAGAGTTTTATCCGATTTACCTTTAGCCCGACCGAGCTTAAGGAGCGACAACTGAAGTATGAAGAGTTAACAAACCCGCAACTGGAAAAAAGGATCGAACTGGCGAAATCAGCCGGTATGGATACTTCTCACGATGAAGTAGATTACCATTCAAAATATGCAATGGCATTTACATCCTTTATTGTGGTGCTTTTTGGTGTCCCATTTGCGTCTCAGAAAAAAAGAGGAGGGTTAGCATTAGAGTTTGCCATTGCTATCGGCATAGCGTTTGCTTATCTCGCCTTTACGAAAGTTTCTCAAACTTTTGGGTATACCGGTTCAGTTGATCCGATTTTTACCGCCTGGCTTGCGAATATTTTATTCTTCTTGATCTCTATAATAGTGGTTGCAAGAGTTCAAAAATAAGGCGAAATCTCCTTGTAACTCTCAGCTAACATTGTTGGTTATATTTCCACTTGTTGTTTTAATTGTTGTGTAAATTTCCGATGCTCATCAATACGCGGAATACAGTCTGTTATCTCGTTTTCTCGGTCTTGTTTTTTATAGTTGCCACGACGGCTCATAGCCAGTGGCTCCCACTCCATACATTTGGAAAACCTATTAGTGTTATTCATTTTCTTGACAGAGAAAAAAAGCCTAGTATCGGTTTTGTCGGTCTTACCGGGGAAATCTGGAGAACCTCTGATCGTGGTAAAACATGGGTGCAAACAACCACACCGGCTTTATTAACCGGATCGGTCAGGAGTTTTTCTTTTAAGGATTCTTTAGTCGGTTGGTCTTGTGCATCCCAGCCGGATGATAAATCGGCTTGTTTTAAGACAACAGACGGTGGTTTTAGTTGGAGTGCACTTTCACCCGTTGGTGATAGAACATTTGTTTACTTCAACCCCACTTCTCAAGCACTCATTCTTGGCTCTTGGAATCGTCAAAGTGTTGCCGGTATTGCAACTGCTATCTCAATTGACGATGGAGCGAATTGGAATAATATTTCAAATACGGGATGGATGAACGGTGTGGCATTTACAACACCGCTTCTGGGCGTTATGAGTACTTTCCGTTTTGACAATTCAAGCGCAGGAAATTATAGTATTACCACTGATGGTGGATTAACATGGAACAACACTACCGAAGCGCGCGAGTCATGGCAACCTGTTGCAATACCTAATTCAAATACGCTCTTTGCCTCTGCCGAAGGTCCAAAACAAATTTTACAGTCCAGTGATAACGGTACTTCATGGCAACAAATATTTACATTTAATTCTTCGGTCGAACTAACCGGCGACATTCGTGGCGATGCTTCTGTGCTCTATGTTCAGACTCGCAATAATGTCTTTGTCTCGGGCGATCAAGGTAAATCTTGGCTTGACCTCTGTGGACCCGGAAATGACCCTGATACGAGAATGTACTGGGTAAGTGATACCTTATGGGCAGGTGATCTCACGACAGGGACATTATGGTATAATCCCTATGGTTTGAAAAATAATGATAAATTATTACAATTTCAAAAAAACGAGATAGACTTTATATCTAACGGATGCGTCAGTGTCGACTCCCTATTAAGGATGCAAAGTTTTTCGACCTGTGATACATGGAAGGTTTTGATCCTCCAACTTGACATCGCAGGGAAACCGGTATTCACAATGAAAAAACCGATACTCCCAAAAGTTGTTGGCACATTGGATTCAATTCGATTAAGTTATAATCCTGATGATGCGCTACCGGATTCAGCAAAACTTCATATTAAGTATTCGATAGGCGGCATTATAAAAGAAATTTTTATCCCACTTAAAGGGCGAGTGATTCCCGGATTTCAAGCGATACTCCAATCCAATCTTTCTGCAACAATTAGCACTGATTGTAATGCCGTGGATACCTTTGTCACGATTACTGCAGGGACCTGCGATTCGTTAACAGTAGTAACAGCAAATATCGCCGGTTCATCGGTATTTACACTTGGCACAGCAACTATCCCTACAACTATAGCCCCGAATAAGACCTATCGATTACCTATTCATATTGCAATTGCACCCATTGCAAACTACAGTGCACAAGTATTATTACGTTTAACTTCCGGGGGAATTACGCGAGATACAACTATTCAATTGTCAGTTGATATTGTAAGTAATACAAAATTGGTCACATCTCTTTCAAAACCGGTTGTTCAATTTGATTCAGTCACGACTTGTGATCCGAAGTTTGATACGATTTACGTAAGGAATACACTCTGTAAAAAACTCTATCTTTCTTCGGTATTCATCCAGCCTGCCAGTGCTGATTTTGCAGTTGTTAGTACTTCTTCATCATTGCCGGACTCGCTGGGTAATAATTCCGTTGAGCAAGTGATTGTTGCCTTTGCGCCCAAAAGCATAGGAAAAAAAATCGTTCAATTACATTTAACAATAAGTCTCGATAACATTACAACCAAGGATACGTCTATTACACTTGAAGGTATTGGTATTGCGGGTTCAAATATTACCTTTTTAGCAGGGAATCTGCTGCAATTTAATCAGATCAGTGTTTGCGATACATTGTCTCAAATTATTCAGTTATTAAATAGTGGCTGTGATTCATTGACAATTATTCAAGTTGTCGGATCATCTGGTGGGGATTTCTCTATTTCAAACTTGGCAGTCGGTACCATCATCACCCCCGGCTCTGTGCCGATAACAGTTGAGGAGCATCCGACTAGCTCGGGTACAAAATATGATTCAATACAAATAAAATTTCGTGCTTCGTCAGGTGCCGAGCAATGGCTAACGATTTATATCGCTACCACCATTAAACCAAAGCAACGCCATATCGTATTTGATAATGTCATTCGTCTTGATAGTCTCTCTCTTTGTACGCCTTTTGATACTGTCATTTGGGTTAAAAATCTTGGTGTGTGCGATACGTTAGTATTTGATGCTGTTTCTGTTTCAGGTTTCGCATTATTGTCAGCATCTTCATCAAATGTATTGCGTAATATTGCACCCGGCGACTCATTAGGAGTAACGATTCATATTTCGCCCGCAAATAATATGCAGGGAACAGCTGTCGTTCGGTTGCATGGTCCGATGATTGATACCATATTCACAATCATCACAACCTCTCGATCAACTGGACCCCCCTTTACACTTTCGATTGCTGATAGTGTTTTTGCCTCGACTTTTTGTAATTCTGCAAAGCGTTTGTTCACCTTTAAAAATGCCAGTTGTGATACAATACTGTTAGATAACCTTTCACTTATAGGTTCGGGACAATTTATGTTTGTACCAAATCCGGTACTTCCCCATAAGATTGCGCCGGGTGATAGTCTTCCTGTTATTGTTGAGTTTGATCCATCCGTAGTCGGAGATTCGCTTGGGCTGCTCAATTATCATATACTGACAGGAAATGTAAATGGTACTGTTCAGTTGCGTGGAAGATTGCAAGGCAGTAAACAAATGGCAAGAATAATTATGCAACTTGATGCCAATTCCTTGCCGGTACAACCTGTTGGTGTTCCACTCGGAATTAATTTGATCTCCCAAGATGCAATCGATGCTTCCATTCCAATGACATCGCTTCAAGTGACTCTCAGTTATAACGACAATATGCTGACACCTCTTGCAAACCCGGCAAATGCTATGCCAGGATGGTCAATTACATCGGTCACGCCTAAAACCGGTGCGCTTGATATTGATCTGGCAAGGGTTGGCAATACTGTTATCGGTGCAAGCAGTACCATTGCCCATATTGTTTTTGCGACAACGATAGGGAATATAGATAAAACAACGATAACGACACCAGCATCTACTTTTAATAATGGCGATCCGGTGTTTAATTCGTGCGTCTTGTCAGCACTTGCGGCGAGTCAAATTAATTTTTCACTGACACATGAGTGTGGTGAGCCCTATTTAGTGCGTTACCTGGCAACAGGAAAAGTCTTTGATAACATTATTGTTGCACCAAACCCTGTTGGCAGCAATAATAATGTAACTTTGCAATTGCTATTACATCGCCCAATAAAATTGATTGTTTCTCTATCCGACATATTGGGTAGGAAGATGGTTGAACAGCAATTTGATGAGCAGGAAACTGGACTAAAACATTTTGTAATTCCGATAGGAAACACTGCAAGCGGTAATTATACCGTAAGAATATACTCGAATGAGCAAACGGTAAGTGTACCACTACTTATCAAAGAGTAGAGTGATCAACGATCATTATAAAGCGAATTGATCGCTTCTTTGTAGCGATTTTCAACTTCGTTGCGTCTGATTTTTAATGTTGGAGTCATCAAGCCATTCTCAATAGTAAATGGCTCTTGAATAATTAAAAATTTTCTTATTTTTTCGAATGATGCCAACCCAAGATTTACTTTTTGTATTTCATTCACCATCAATTTTTGAATATCAGCTTGATCACTTCCTATGAACACATCACGGTTAGGGACAAGCAGTGCGCTACAATGATCACGACTTTCACCGATGACAACAGCTTGATCAATAAAATGCGAACTTTCGAGCATTGCTTCTATTGAAGCCGGAAAAATATTTTTCCCGTTGCCGAGGACAATTATACTTTTCTTGCGATCAGTAATCTTCAGCGATCCGTTTTCATTTATTAAGCCAATATCGCCGCTATGGAGCCAACCATCCGAGTCGATCATCTCGGAAGTTTCTTTCAGATCGTTGTAATATCCTTTCATCACATTCGCTCCTCTAATAAGTATTTCACCGTCAGTAGCGATCTTTACTTCTACTCCTGGTAATGGGGGGCCAACGGTGCCCCACTCCAAAGTATTGAGCTTATTGACAGCGACGATTGGG
>JANYDV010000320.1 GCA_025363505.1 Bacteroidota bacterium | reverse complement strand
ATTGTTTCTCGAGCGAGCAGGGGCATCATTACATTCTCAAGTGCGGAGAATTCGGGAAGCAAAAAATGGAATTGATAAATAAAACCGACTTTTTCGTTTCGCAATTCGACAAGATCATCTTCTTCGTATTCACTGATATGCTCATTATCAAAAAAAATATCGCCACTGGTTGGTTGATCTAACCCGCCGAGCAAATAGAGCAGTGTTGATTTCCCAGAACCGGAAGGTCCGGTGATTGCACAAAACTCGCCACGTTCAAAAGTCAGGTTCAGATCGTGGAGGATTTCTGTTGCGACCACCCCTTGTGAGGTCTTCGTCATCAATTCTTTTGTGAGATGTTTTACTTCGATTATTGCTGACATTTCTTTTATACTCCGTACTCTCCGAATACTGATCTCATCGTGTCCGAGATCTCGCCGAGTGTAACTGACTGCTCGACAGCGGTAATGATATGCGGCATCAGGTTTGACCCGTCACGCGCCGCTTGCTCAATACTCGCTCGCGCCTGTTGTGCGGTGTCATTATTACGTTGGTTGCGAAGTGCCCGGATTTTTTCGACTTGTTCTTGTTCAAGTGCCGGATCGATCTTTTGTATCGTGGGGACGACTGTCTCCGTCGAAATAAAATCATTGACACCAACGACAATATCTTCTTTGGTTTCGATGCGCTTCTGGAATTCGTATGCGCTGTTAGCGATTTGATCTTGAATAAAACCGGCTTCTATCGCCGCAACCGCTCCGCCCATCGAGTCAATCTGTAAAATCAAGGTCCTGCTTCTATTGATCAACTCACTGGTCAAATGTTCAACATAATAACTTCCGGCTAACGGGTCAACGGTGTCGGCAATGCCGCTTTCATAGGCAATGACTTGTTGTGTTCGCAGTGCCGTTCGCGCAGAAGTTTCTGTTGGCAAAGCAAGAGCTTCGTCTTTTGCATTTGTATGCAATGACTGCGTACCACCTAATACTGCCGCCATTGCCTCAATCGTGGTTCGGACAATATTGTTTTCAATCTGCTGTGCCGTAAGGCTCGATCCTGCGGTCTGCGTATGAAATCGTAGTTTCAGTGACTCCGATTTTTTCGGGTTGTACCGATCCTTCATCAACTCAGCCCACAGTGTTCTGGCTGCGCGAAATTTTGCTATTTCTTCGAAAAAATTGAGATGTGAATTAAAAAAGAATGACAACCGGGGCGCGAAGTCATCTATATTGAGTCCGGCATCAACAGCAGCTTTGACGTATGCCAAACCATTTGAAAGTGTAAATGCAATTTCCTGAATAGCCGTCGAGCCAGCCTCACGAATGTGATAGCCGCTGATAGAAATGGTATTCCAAGATGGCAACTCGTTTGCACACCATGCAAACATATCGGTAATAATCCGCATCGACGAGCTTGGCGGGTAGATATAAGTACCGCGAGCCGCATATTCTTTCAGAATATCATTCTGTACCGTGCCGGATAATTGTTTAAGATTCGCCTGTTGTTGTTTCGCTTTTGCGACATACAGCGCCAGTAATATACTTGCAGTAGCATTGATTGTCATTGACGTCGTAATCTTTGCCAGTTCTATCCCGTCAAAGAGTACATCAAAATCAGTGAGTGCATCTATTGGTACTCCCACTTTTCCAACTTCGCCTTCAGCCATTGGGTGGTCCGAGTCATAGCCAATCTGCGTTGGCAGATCAAATGCTACCGAAAGACCGGTCGTGCCGCTGGCGAGAAGAAATTTGTATCGCTTGTTCGATTCTGCCGCACTACCAAAACCTGCGTACTGACGCATTGTCCAGAGACGTGATCGATACATCTCTTTATAGACACCTCTTGTAAATGGATATTCATCCGCATCTTCGCTATGTTGCGAATCGGTATATATTCGCTCAATCGGTATTGCCGAAGGGGTCTCGAAGGTCTGTTTTCTCAGTTTAGAATTCATGTAAGTGAATTAATGTCAATATGGAACACCGAGAGGGGGTAAATCTATTTCCCACATTTTTCCATATTTTACCACCCCCGTCACAAAACTTTCGTAAGTTCGTAAGTGATGGGAAGTGAAAGGCACCCATCTATTATCAATATGTCGAAAATTCGACCAAGTAAACGAGATCTTATCATCCTCCTACTGGAGTTATTCGTCGTTATCCCGTTTATTGCAACCCTCTCGATAAATTGTGCTCATACTGTAGATTACGAAACGCTCCACGATACTGATACCGTCATTCATCGCGATACCATCAAACCTACCGGACCGGCATTTATCCGATTTCTTGCTATTCTTGATAACGGTAGTACGGTCGTACTCAAATCTTCGCCACTTGCAAGTTCACCGTTTACAACTGCTTCTTCGCAAATAGATCAGAAATATTTACCGATCCGTAACGATTCGCCTTTCGTGCTTTATGCGTCATATTTCACAGGACCACTACCGGGGACTCAGCGATTTGATAGCATTTCCATTCCGGCTGATTCACTCAAATCATTTTCGCTGACTTCGATACTGATTTTCCAAACACGTGATTCCGGCATATTTCCGTTGTTTGCGAATGACAGCTTAAAAAAAGTACCTGCGCCCAAAGGTTTTTGTTATTTCCGATTTGTCAACGGCTTGCCCGACTATCCGCAACCCGAACCAAGTGTGAACATTCATCTTGATAACAGCGACGCATCACCACTGTTCAATAATCCTCCGGGTGCGGTACTCTATCAGGAAATGAGAAATTATGTACTCATTCCGGTTGGTTTTCATAATGTCTTCGCCAGAAGCGAGATCGACCAAACTCAATCCTATAGTACATCTCTCAATTTTGAAGAAGGGCATTACTACACCGCAAGGTTAGTAGGCATCCGAGGCCTGGGCAACGATAAATTTATTATTGACGCCGAGTAACTATTCTCCCTCGTAGAAAAATATTTATGGAGCACTCGCTCTGCTCAACGGTTTGTCTTTACAGGTATTTTTGTCCAAACTTATATCCGAGTTTTCTTGGTCAAAAAGCTATTGTTAGAAACATTATGCCATTAAGGCGTCTTTAATTAAAAAACATAGCCGTAAATTTCCCACCAACTACTTACTATGCTGTTCCTAAAGGAGTTTAAAGAGACTGCTTATTAATTAATCGTCGTTCTCGACTTGTTCCATTGCTTCTTCATCTATCGGGACGGGATAGTTGCCGGTGAAGCAGGCTGTGCAATAGCTGATGGGGTCGCCTTTGCGGTTGGTGTGCGGTACACTTTCTAATAATTTTTCTACCGAAAGATATTTTAGCGAATCAACACCCAGCGATAAACCGATTTCTTCGGCATCTATATGATGACTGTTGGCGATGAGTTCGCCTTTGCTGGGGAAGTCCATTCCGTATTTGCACGGATGAGTGATTGGCGGCGAAGTGATACGCATATGCACTTCTTTGGGGTTGGCTTCACGGATAAGTTTGACGAGCGATTTGCTGGTCGTGCCACGAACAATCGAATCATCAACGACTACAATACGTCGGTTGCGAAGCACGCCGCGAACGATATTAAACTTTACTTTTACTTTCATCTCCCGATTATCTTGCCCGGGTTGGATGAATGTTCTGCCGACATAATGCGAGCGGATCAAACCGATCTCATATTTTGACGGGTTACCTTCTTTGTTATTTTGTGATACAAAGCCGAGTGTTGCAGTGTTCGATGAATCGGGTACGTTGATTACTGTAACGCGGCGATCACCAAGCGGAGTGACGGGGCTTTCGGCAGCAAGATTTTTACCGAGTTTGCGACGTACTTTGTCCACGTTCTCTTCAAAAATTCGTGAATCGGGGCGAGCAAAATATACGTACTCAAAAATGCAATGGTGCGGTGTTGGAGGGTTGTCGCTAATGCGCAATGACTTAATCATTCCCGTCTTAACGGTATCCTGATCTATGACGACAATTTCATTCGGCGCGACGTCGCGAATGTATTCCGCATTGACAATATCAAATGCACACGTTTCGCTTGCGAGCATATACGACCATTCGCCGTTAGGATTTTTTAAACGTCCGATAGCAAGCGGACGTATGCCATGCGGATCGCGAGCACCAATGAGTGCTGTATCAGTTAAAAGAGCAAGCGAGTATGCGCCAAGTGTTTGTTGCAACGCGTCACGAATTTGCGCAAGTTGTTCATGTTGTTTTGAACGCGCAACAAGATGTAAAATAATTTCGCTGTCAGTACTGGTCTGGAAGATCGTGCCTTTTTCTTTAAGTTCTTCGTGAAGGGAATGAGTGTTCGTCAAGTTTCCGTTATGTGCCAGCCCGAAATTTCCGCCGCGATATTGCATATAAAACGGCTGAATGTTCTCTGTTTTTCCGCTGGCTCCGGTGGTCGAGTAGCGGTTGTGTGCAAGGGCAGAATCTCCGGTGAGTATCTTCGTCAGAATATTCGAATCCTGAAAGATACCGAGCACTAAGCCGTGATCTTTATAAATATTGAACTTGCGAGTTGGTGTTTTTTTGCTGTTGTCCCAGTCGGCAGTAAGTATTCCTGCTGCTTCCTGACCCCGATGTTGCAATGAATGCAACGAATAATATGCGATAACGGCGGCTTGCGGATGATTAAAAACTCCGACGACACCACAGTTTGATTGTGGTTTGTCTATTTCGGCTTTTGCGTGTGAGTGAGTTGTACAAGTTTCGCAGGACACGTGATACTGGCGATCATCGCTTCCGGCTTGCAAAATGGGGAACAAGGTTTCATTCACTCGTGTATCGCGTTTGAATTGGTGGAAAGCAAGCACAAAACAACGTCGAACGAACTGTCATTCCATTATCCCTATTGTTCTTTCACAAATCGTTGTGAAATGGTATTCAATTGCTGTTGCAAACGAATGATGTACGAACCATTAGCCAGACTACCGATCGGAAGAGTCATCGTCGGTGATTCACTTGGATGCGCAACATACGAGGAAATCGTATTCCCAAGCAGATCAATAATCTCAATCGTACAGTCGTCTTTTTTGTTTGTTCGGAAGTCTATCGTGATCGCATCTTTTGCAGGATTCGGACGCAAGCTTACTATTTTAAGCGGCAGTTGATTGTTCAAGTATCGTTGCAAGTTGTGATCGGCACACTCGAAGCGATAGCTAAATGCGGTGTTGGTGTTGGTGATCTTCGGTGCACATAACGAGTTATTTCCACCGCCATTAAGTTTCAGATTCGATATTGTGATGTCCGTTGCAGAGTCTTTGGTCAGAAATACTCGATACTGCAACTCCACAATCTTACCGTTTGGTAATGATTGTAATTCTGGGTTACCCGTGATCGTAAGATGTTTTCCTGTTCTGGTGATCGTGTTAGGGCTGATA
>JANYDV010000302.1 GCA_025363505.1 Bacteroidota bacterium | reverse complement strand
AAAAGAAGAGAGGGATAATGTAGACCTCGACACAATCACTATAAAACCAAAAACCAAAAGATGCACCGATTGTAATGAGGGTCGAGATACTTGCAGTGTAACTACTTGCCAATCGTTTTAGAAGAATATAAAAAATCAAAGCCAACCCACCCGCACCAAAAACTGAATTGAGCGATGCAACAATATATGAACTGTCGCTTGTACACCCCAATGTTCGAAACAACTGTAACCAAAGAATCGAGATCGGATTGTACAGCAGATGATGTGGATGGAAAAGCCATTGATAGTGATCTATCTCATTAATATATCCGATACTATCATGCGAGGCAACCAGATTATGTGAGAGTGTCAGTAGATATACAACGAGTGAACTAAAAAACACTATAGCATAGGGCATCCACGAGCTGTTGCTCGCTACTACATCCGTCGTACTTTTCTGTGTTTGTGTCACTTGTTTGAAATTGATGATCGGTCACCCTGATAACAAAATATATGCTTGAAGGCTCCGCCGCAAGCGAGATAATCATTGCGGAACTACCTCATACAACGAACTGTCTTAAAACGTGTCGAAATGCTTGCTATTTCGGAACACTTGTCAACACACATAGCCATCATCATTTATGACAATGAGATCATCAATTATTGTCTCGCTTTCTCTTATTATATCTTTGTTCGTAAATAGTGCGAGCGCACAAACAGGTCATGACTTGCGCGAAGGCATAATTGACTATCCAATTCCAATTCCGTCTGCTATCTACCCGCTTGTAGCAGGTATTCCTTCGGTCATCGAGCCGACGACCGTTCGCAATTTCGCTTTCTCGGCAGTAAGTAATTGGGGTTTAAGAACTCCGAATACAATCATTGGTGCTGAGGTCACACCATTACTGATTGGCAATGAGACTTCCCTTTCGACTTATCTTTCGAGCAGATTATTGCGTGTCGTTCTTCGCACAAGAATTTCGTTTGCAATGACTTTCCCTCAAGATCATCTATATCACTCGGCATTAGGTTTACGGTGGATGCTCCATGACGATGCCGATCTCAGATCAGATTCTCTTTTTCAACGCGCACTTGTTCGTTGGGCATCGCAGTATCCTAATATTCAAGCACAGTGTGCTGCGAGCAGTGATGCTGATGCCCTTACATCCTGTCTGACGGAGCAAGTCTCGCATCGCAGCGATATTCAAAAACAAATAGACTCCCTGCGAAGAGCATTCAAAGATACATATTGGAATCGCTCCGTCGTCGAGATCGCTTTTGTTTTTGGATATAAAGGATATATCAATCGCGAGAATGAATCACGATTTGTCATTGACCAACATTTTTTATCACTTGCAGCTGCATTTCCTTTTTGTGGCACTTCGGGACAAATTTTATTTGGCGGCAACGCTCAAGCCGGACACATTAACGACAATGTATATCGTCATCGAGGCACAATCAGTATTCGTGGATATTACGGCTCGGCAAGCGAACGGATGTTTCTTGAGGCTGGCGAAGCCTTCACAAGTTATATCGAGCCTGAGACTCGGCTAAGTATCGGAGCTCTCACACGAGTCGCAAACGGGTTGTGGCTCCAAGGAAATGTCAGCGCACCATTACAAGCAAATTCATCGCCAATGGCGGTACTAACAGTCAGTTTCGGAACACCTGAAATCCATCATTAATATTCATCACGATGAAAACGCACCTATCTCAAAGGAATATATCTATTGTCATATTGCTTCTGACAATGTCAATTGGAAGTACTGTCATGCTCCAAAGCTGCTACAGTGTCGTTGTTTCGACAACACAAGGACACGTACAAACACTTGGTGACACGACATTCTCTACATCGTCGTGGCTTTGGTCGTCTGTCCGAGATTATCCAATCGTAGGCGATGACACTTACCATCGTGCGCTCACTGATGTTGAGATCACACAAAACTTCGGTCAGAAAGTCGTTTCGATCGTGACACTTGGTATCTATGTACCATTCAAAGTTCATTGCTACTTTGCACCTGTCGATCAGGAAATTCATTAACCCCACCATCATCATTCTAAACGTCTATGGCAAAAGCTGCAAAAGTTGATTCTCATCAACCCGGCACTTGGAAAAATTATCATCAGAATGTCATCGAACCGGTTGACACTGTCTATGATATATACAATCCGCTTCCGTTACAATCACTTGATGATTTGCAACTAACGATCAAAGCAATTCAGAAACTCATTCAAGACGCCCTGACAAAAAAGAAACGTCTTCGTGCTGTTGGTGGCAAATGGTCGCTCTCACACGCGGCGGTCACTGATGGCAATCTCATTCAAACAAATGGTGGAATTGCAGCATCATATTTTTTGAAAGATGACGACATTCATGTTGCTTATGGCGGTCCTCACGGACAGCTTGTCTATGCACAAGCAGGTGTTTCTGTTTTAGAATTGAATCGTAGATTAAAGCTCAACAATCTTGCACTCAAAGCCGCCGGAGCCAGCAACGGACAAACCATTGCAGGTGCAACAGCAACAGGGACACACGGAGCGGCATTTGCGTTTGGTGCATTACACGATGCAATTGTCGCAATACAGATCATCAATTCTCCCACTTCCGTTGTCTGGATCGAGAAAAAAACAAAACCTGTTGTTTCGCAAGCATTTCTTGCAAAGATGGGATCGACACTCATTCAAGATGATGATCTTTTCAGAGCCGCACTCGTCCACGTCGGATCAATGGGATTTGTGCATGCCGTTGTGCTCGAAACTGAGCCGTTGTATCTCTTAACGACACAGCGAACAAAAGTCCCGCTGAATGCCGCGCTACTCACTGCAATGAGTACGTTCGATCCAATGGAAATAAATATCGCTACCACAAAAGCATTTGATAATGGGGATGTTGGGAGGCTTTATCATTTTGAAGTCGTCATCAATCCGAATGACGCGAAGACAGCGTGGGTGACAGTGATGTACAAAACACCCTATCGCACCGATTACAAACCACCCGTGCAAGGCGGGATGGGACCGGGACCTGATTTGCTTTCCACGATCGGTCACTTACAAGATTATGGCTCCGCCGCTATTAACACAATCTTAAAATTATTTGCATCGAAGTTTTATCCAGATACGTGGGAAGTAACAGGCACATTCGGAGAAATATTTTCTGCAACCGACCCAAAAGGTGAAGGCACGAGCACAGAGATAGCATTTGATCCTGCGGACATTGCAAAAGTAATTGATACCTTAAAAAAAGCAAATACTGCCGTCGGACCATTCCCCGGCTTTGCGGGATTTCGTTTTGTCAAATCATCTTCGGCGACCATTGCATTTACGCGCTTTGCTCCGATCACTTGTACACTCGAACTCCAAGCAACTAATAATCAAACAGCACAGAACTTCTTTGATAAGCTTTGGGAAATGCTCGACAAAGCAGGGATAACATATACATTCCATTGGGGGCAAGTAAATAATCTTACACCGGCAAAGACCGCCCAAAAATATACAGCCGCCACGCTGGCAAATTGGAAAACCCAGCGAGCAAAAATTCTCAGTCCCGAAATGATCGCTGTTTTTTCAAGTCCTTATTCAGATCAATGTGGCTTGACGCCTTAGCTAGTGCCCATCTCGATAAACCATCTGTTCATACCGAGGACTATTTCGAACATTATCAAAGTCAGAATCTGATTGAACTTCTCTGCGTTTGCCCGGGGCAATCAGGAACAACTTTTCGAGTATATCCATACATTTATCTGTTTTGGCTTGTCGGGCATAACAGCAAGCTGCGTTGTAGAGAATCCGAACATTCGTAGGATAAAGCACCATTAATGAATCGAAAGTCCGCTCGGCTGCTGCCGTTTCATTTGCCATATCAAGTGAAAGCACGTAGAGTGTCACTAAGTTAAGGCTATCGGGATGCTTAGGGAGTTGTTGACGAGAAAGTCTCAATG
>JANYDV010000290.1 GCA_025363505.1 Bacteroidota bacterium | reverse complement strand
TCTTGACGGTACTCTTTGATTCTCGTACCGGTTTTTACGGCACAGTGATAGCTGCACTTCTTGTTGCCGGTATTCGCGGCAACGACTACAATGTGGCGCTTGCAGGTCTATCTGCGGGTGCATTTGCGGCGTATACCGTTCGTGATCTTCGGAGCCGGTCGCAGTTGTTTACCAGTATCGGATTTATTTTTCTTGGATATTTTATCGCTATCACTGCACTCTCGTTTGAGCGTGGCACGCCATTGAGTGAATTATGGATGCAACTCGCCGCCGCTGCGGGCAATTCTTTGATCTCCCCGGTGCTCACACTCGGCGCGGTGTTTATCGTCGAGGCATTATTTGATACAATGAGTGATCTCAAGCTTTCTGACTTCAACGATATAAACCATCCATTATTGCAAAAACTTGCAATGGAAGCTCCCGGCACTTACCATCATACAATGCTTGTGTCGCAACTGTCCGAGAACGCGGCGCTGGCAATCGGTGCGAATGCGTTACTGGCAAAGGTCGGCGCGATGTACCATGATGTCGGAAAGATTGCTTCACCGACAGATTTTATAGAAAATCAAATTGCCGACCAAGGTAACGTCCACGACACCCTTTCTTCAGTTGAAAGTGCATCGCGTGTAAAAGCTCACGTGATTGCGGGCATGGCACTTGCAAGAGAATTTAGAATTCCCGAAAAGCTGATCGATTTCATTCCGATGCATCACGGAACTATGCGTATCTCATTTTTTTACCAACAAGCAATGAGTACGCTCTCAACTGGTGGCAGTATCGACGAGTCTTTATTTCGTTATCCCGGACCAAAACCTAATACAAAAGAAACTGCTATCGTTATGCTTGCCGATGCCTCGGAAGCAGTGACGAGAACCCTCGGAGCAAAGATTGAAGAGCCGACCATCGAGCTCATTGAAGATCAGCTTGCGACACTGTTTCGTGCAAGAATTTCTGACGGACAACTTGATGATTGTGATCTAACGATGCATGATCTCGTCGTCATTAGAAATGTATTTGCACGCTTGCTGATCGGTACATTTCACTCAAGAATCAACTACCCTCAACCGATCCGCACACTACAGAATGTCTGAAACTCGGGGGCGAACCCGTGAGGAGCGTTCGTATCTTTCCTATTTAAAGGTCGAGCGTGGGCTGAGTATTAATTCGATCGATGCTTATAGTCGTGATCTATCGAAGCTCCTCGATTTTCTAAAGGGTCATTCGAAATCGGTTACAACAGCCACAGTACAGGACCTACAGCAATTTATTAAAGAGTTATCAGAAGTCGGTCTTGAGCGATCAAGTATTGCTCGGATTATTTCCGCGATCAGAGGCTTCTACCGATATCTGCTTACTGAGCGAGTCGTTGATCTTGATCCCACAGAATCCCTGGAATTAAAAACGCCTCGACGCCAACCACCCGATGTACTGAACATTACTGAAATCGAGTTATTATTACAACAGCCCGATACCTCAACCAAGAAAGGTGCGCGTGATAAAGCGATCTTAGAATTCCTTTATGCGACGGGTGCGCGAGTGTCAGAAGTAACAACCCTGACACTATCACAATTATTTTTAGAAGAGAGAATGGTACGTCTCTTCGGCAAAGGGAGTAAAGAGCGAATTGTGCCTGTAGGCAAAGTTGCAGTAAAGTACATTGATATATATCTTATTACAGTACGACCTTTATTATTAAAATCCGGGAAAATGACCGATGCGGTTTTCCTCAATCTAGAACGCGGCACCGGTTTGTCGCGAATGACGATCTGGAATATTATTCAGGAGTACTGTCAGTCGGCAGGAATTATCAAACACATAACCCCCCATACGTTACGACATTCTTTTGCTACTCATTTGCTTGAAGGTGGCGCCGATCTGCGTATTGTTCAAGAGCTATTGGGGCATGCAGATATTTCAACAACAGAAATTTATACACACATCGACCGTTCGTATTTGGCGGAGGTTCATCGTCGGTTTCATCCTCGTGGCTGATCAAGGAACAGGATCATAGCCTCCCGGATGAAGTGGATGGCATTTCCCAATACGCTTTATACCTAACCAGATACCTTTCAATACTCCGTACTTAAGAATTGCTTGTGCCGAGTACTCACTACAAGTTGGTTGAAAACGACAACGGTTGGGACCAAGAAACGGGGAAATTGTCTTTTGATAAATACGAATTAATATGACAAATATTCGTCGCATTATATTTGTAAATTCTTTGATAGTTGTGAAAGAATGATCTCAATGTCTTTTGAAACAGCGTCCCAATTCATTGTTTTCGAAGGTGCCTGGTCTCCGCGAATACCCAGAAGGAGTTGCTTACCGCTTTCTTGAAGTGTTGCTTCTATCGTAGAGAGCATTGGTGAACGTCTGAGCGCTTCTTTGATCCAGCGTTTTATCGCATTCCGCTTATTCGAATGTTTGATAAATCGCTTCGGGACGATCAAGAGTAAATGTATCCCAGCTTCTTGTGGTCTTTCTGATATTTCTCTGATAACATACACTGCCGAGAGTACCGAAGTCTGCCGCCCGGCTCGTGCGAGATTCTGCCGCTGGGCAAACAGCAGGTCAATATCTCGTCGAAGGCAGATCGTTCTTAACATAGTAAAAAAAAGAAAAGCATCACAGCCCCTTTCGAGACCGGATGCTTCCAATGAAAATTATCTACGGCTCTGCTCTTACTTCTCAGAGCTGACCGTCAGGCGCTTGCGCCCTTTAGCGCGACGTGCATTAAGCACACGACGACCGTTTTTCGTTGCCATACGAGCTCGGAAACCGTGTTTATTAGCACGTTTGCGGCGATGGGGTTGGTATGTACGCTTCATTCTGGTTGTCTTTCTTTATAAAATTTCGGGACGCTAATAACGCAACTCCATTCCCGAAAGTTCAGAGTATCAACATTTGGTAGTGTCCTAATTTGAACTTCCACTGATTTCTTCATGTAGTTTTTGATATTTCGCGATAACTCTTTTTAGAGTTTTTAGTACATTGACAACTGAACACAACAATACACTTGTGTTCACTCATCTACGAGTGAATCGGGATGGGTGAATACACATCCTGAGACAACTATGGAAACCCGCAAATCCTTGATTTTAAATGGTATATTTGAGAGTCACTTATCACAATTTTCGTTATTTATGAGGCTTTTTCAAGACAGTGCTTTTTTTGAAGGCGTTCAGGAGATTGCTCAGTATATGGGCACTATTAAGGGTAAGGATAAAGTAATAGGTTCTGAGCATATCAACCCCGATGTATTTAAAAGGCTTATTGCTGTCTGTGAAGATAACGAAGGGGAAGAGCCGAGGTTCACTATAATTAAAGATGAGCTAAACGAACTTTATGAACTATTACCTTACGCGCGTTTAGATGCCCACCATGTATATGGTAAGTGTAAAGAGGTGTTGGGTAAAATTTATGGACTTCTTGCCTTTAGCCGCCTCTTTATCATTACGACGAAAGAAGCGAATTTCTTAGATGAAAAATACGCGCTAATAAAGCCACTTGGAGAGATGTATCCTGATATCGATACTGACCTCTTTGAAGCTATGATGTGTTGGGGCTTAGGTCGCCCTACCGCTTCTGTCGCCCATCTAATGAGGTCAATGGAATACGCCTTTAAGTTGTTAGCGGATCATTTTTCAGAACCCAAAATATCCACTCATCCGACTTGGAATGCAAAATTGGTGGAGTTGAAAAAGAAAATCGATCTTATCGCCGTTAAAGAGGAGAGGGATTATTACGAAAACATTCACAGCGATCTAAATACGGTCAGAAGAAGATGGAGAAACAATACAATGCATTTGGAGCAGATTTACGGAGCGGAGGAAGCCCGCCATATATTCGACGCTGTTATTACATTACTCCAAGACCTAAGTGAGAAACTTACTCCTCAACAGCTGAGTTTACCACAGCCATAAATAACGAAAGCCGCAAGTGCTCTAACACTTACGGCTTTCTAAAACCAACCGCTTTGTAACGAACAATCCCAGTTGGCTCTGCCTGAGCTAACACTGATCGTTGCGAAGCAATTTCTTTGTAACGAACATGAATAAATTACCTATCGAAAAACAACATTTTGTGCTCTCCCTTTTGGTAGAGGGCAACTCAATACGCTCTATCGAACGTATTACCGGAATCCACCGAGATACTATCATCCGTTTGCTCGTATCTGTGGGTCAAGATGCACAGGCTGTACTTGACAAACAACTACAAAATCTTGAATGCAAAATCATCCAATGCGATGAAATTTGGGGGTTTGTAGGTAAGAAACAGAAGCAAGTAGTACACGACGATAAGCCTGATTACGGCGATCAATGGGTATTTATTGCCTTAGATGCT
>JANYDV010000288.1 GCA_025363505.1 Bacteroidota bacterium | reverse complement strand
CGGGCAAACATTCGGGGCGTGTGTGTGTGACTGCCAGTGTAGATGAGCTGAATTTTCTCGGACCGGTAAAACTTGGTCAGGTGGTTCATCTTCACGCAAGTGTAAATCATGCGTTTCGTACTTCTATGGAAGTCGGCATTAGTGTTGAAGTAGAAGATATTCACACCGGGCATAAACGTCACGTCAATACCGGGTATATGACTTTTGTCGCACTTGATGAAACCGGCAGACCCACGGCTATCCCGCCACTGACAGCAACAACAGAAGATGAAAAACGTCGCTACAACGGTGCAGTGTTGCGCCGCAAAGCCCGACTGGCAAGCCGAGAACAAATAGAGCAATCGGACAACGTTCGTGGCAGACAATCAAAAAAACGTTAACATAGAAAGCCAACAGTGAGTGGAAGTTTCCGGCTGATCGTTGATCGAGTAGCAAAACGCTTTTCCGGAGCGCCTTTGTTTGCACCGATTTCGATAGAAGTATCTTCCGGCGAGATCATCGCCATTGTCGGGTCCAATGGAAGTGGTAAATCTACGTTACTAAAAATTCTTGCCAATGTACTGCAACCAACAAAAGGCAGTGTGACCTATCAAGAAAACGATACGTTGCTTCCGTCCGATCTTCTCTCTCGCTATATCGGTTATACCGCTCCATACCTTGAGCTCTATTCCGAACTCACCGCAATCGAACATATTCGTTTTATTGGCGAGTTAAAAGGCAAAACAATTGAGGATGCTTCGTGTATTCAACTATTGTCATCATTCGGACTTGATGCCGATATTGCAAACAGTGATAGGCTGATGAAGCAGTATAGTTCGGGGATGCAACAACGTGTAAAGACAGCGATGGCGTTTGCATTCGCACCTCGAATTATTTTTCTCGATGAACCCGGTTCAAATCTTGATAAGCATGGAATAGAATTGTTATTCAGGATGATTTCAGAAGCTGGCTCGCACGATACACTCATCGTTATAGCGACCAACGACCCTCACGAAGCGGCACTTGCAACAAGGACAATTGCACTTGAGCCATATACTCATTCTTCGAATTGAAATTTACACTTTCGCATACCGACCAAGCGAGTAAAGCACGCGCAGGAATACTTGAGACCGACCACGGCACGATACAAACACCGTGCTTTATGCCTGTTGGCACACTTGCTACTGTAAAGTCACTCACGCCACGTGATGTATGGGAAACCGGCGCAAGAATATGTCTTGCAAATGCATATCATTTGTATTTACGACCGGGCACCCAGATCGTTCGCGAAGCGGGAGGTGTGCATCGGTTTTCAAAATGGGATGGGGCAGTCCTGACCGATTCGGGGGGCTATCAAGTCTATTCGCTTGCAGGTCTGAGAAAAGTAACGGATGAATCAGTAACATTCAAGAGTCATCTTGATGGTTCGAGACATCAGTTTACGGCAGAAAAAGTTATTGAGATCGAGCGCGATCTTGGTCCTGATATCATGATGGTGCTCGATGAATGTCCGCCATCAAATGCCGATCGCACTGTTGTCAAGAGTGCTGTTGATAGAACGATCAGTTGGGCGCAACGATCGGTCGAGCATTTTCATAAAACTAAACCGTTGCACGGCTACGATCAGCAATTATTTTTGATTGTGCAAGGCGGTATCTATCCTGACCTTCGCACCGAATGCGCCGCAGAACTCGTGAAGCTCGATACATTTGGATATGCAATCGGTGGTCTTGCCGTTGGCGAGCCAAACGCGACGATGTACGAAGTCACCGATCACACCACCGACGCACTCCCGACCCATAAGCCACGATACTTGATGGGCGTTGGTACGCCTGTTGATCTCCTTGAGTGTATTGCACGCGGAGTTGATATGTTTGATTGTGTACTGCCAACGCGCAATGCCCGCAACGCACAACTCTTCACTCGCGATGGCAAACTCAATTTCCGTAATTCAAAATGGAAAACGGATTTTAGTCCAATTGATGAAGAAACAAACTCGTATGCCTCGCAAAATTTTTCGAAAGCCTATCTGAGTCATCTTGTCAACTCAAAAGAAATGCTCGGCGCGGTGCTCGCGACAATGCACAACATCACCTTCTACGAACAACTCGTCACCGAAGCAAGAGCAAGAATTTTAGACGGCAGTTTTGTAAAGTGGAAGAATGCCTTTATTGCGAGGTATAATACCGTAAAGTAAATCCAAAAACCCCTCCTTTTCAAGGAGGGGTTGGGGTGGTTGATTTAATCTAATTTTTATAATCAACGATATCAATACCAAGATAGTATTGCAGATGTTGTGGAATATTTCTAAAGATATAGTTAGCGTCAGTTTCAGAAACTAAGCCCCTTCTACGATTCATTTCATTACGACCTGCCGCATG
>JANYDV010000249.1 GCA_025363505.1 Bacteroidota bacterium | reverse complement strand
CTGACCAGACGCAACAATGGTGGGGGCGATACCGAACTTGCTGGTTTTCCTCATCATCAGATTGATAATTACCTCCCAAAAATGATACGTGCGGGCTATCGGGTGGCAGTTTGTGAACAGCTCGAAGACCCGAAACTTGCTAAAGGTATTGTCAAACGTGGTGTTGTCGAAGTCGTAACTCCCGGTGTACAACTCAATGAAAAAATGCTCGAGACCGGGCGTAATACTTATGTCGGAGCTTTTGTCCAATCAGCAGATCGGGTCGGTCTTGCATTTGCCGATGTTTCGACCGGCGAGTTTTCTGCCGGCGAACTCCGCAGCTCCGATCTTGGTGAGCAACTGGTTTCTCTTGGGCTCAGAGAGCTTCTGGTAAGCCGTCGAGATAAACCCACTATCGAAACTTCTTCGTATTATTTACAACTCGAACACAAACCGCTCTTAACAATTCGTGAAGAATGGGGATTTCAATTTGATAGTGCGCGGAAGTTATTGCTCGATCATTTTGAAACCACTTCATTAAAAGGTTTTGGTATTGAAGAGTTACCGTTAGCCACAGTTGCCGCAGGTGTTGTGCTTGATTATTTGCGTGAAACTCGATCGGCAACCACTCTCGGACATATCCGTCGCATTAATTTGCATAATACCAGCAATGCATTAGTGCTCGATCAATCAACGCGTCGCAATCTGGAAATCTTTTTTTCATTTGATGGAGATGAACTCAACGGTTCGCTTCTTGGGGTAATGAATGAAACAAGTACAGCAATGGGTTCGCGTTTGCTTCGGAGATGGCTTTCTTCGCCTCTGCGCGACGAGAATGAACTCAACCGTCGCCTTGATGCGGTTGCACTGATGATCAGCGCTCGTGAACAGCGTGAGCGGCTCAGATCATTGTTTCGTGAACTTGGTGATCTCGAACGACTCTCGGGTCGGATCGCCGCCGCCAGGTTACTTTCTCCGCGCGAATTTCTTACTTTGAAACAAACCTTGTGGCGCTTGCCGGAGATCAAACTGGTGCTTGCTGAGATTGCTGAATTTGCTCTACCCTCAAAAGAAGGATCGAATGCTAGTACGCTGCTCGGGCGCTTACACACGGAACTCAACGAGCTTGCTGATCTTGCCGAACGCATTGACACAACGATCGACCCGGAAGCACCCGGTGCGATGGCATCGATAGGTTATATTAGAAATGGCGCAGACGCTGAACTTGATGAACTTCGTGCATTAAGCTCCTCAAGTAAAACCAGTTTGATGGAAATTCAGGCTCGCGAGCGCGAGCGCACCGGAATCAATTCTCTCAAGGTAGATTTCAATAATGTTTTTGGATATTACATCGAAGTTACTAACGCTCACCGAGCAAAAGTACCCGATGATTATCAACGCAAACAAACATTAACGAACGGTGAGCGTTTTATTACACCGGAGCTCAAAGAGTACGAGCAAAAAATATTTGGTGCCGAAGAAAAGATGGTCAGTATCGAAACTCGTCTTGCTGCCGAACTCCGCGCTGTTATCATCAGCCACCTTGAAGCACTTCAGCATAATGCCGCATTAATCGCACTTGCCGATGTGATTCAATCACTGGCAACAGTGGCTTCTCGCGGAGCATGGGTGAGACCTGAATTCAGTACCGGAAATAATTTAAGTATTGATAACGGTCGGCATCCCGTCGTCGAAGCGACGCTGCCGGTAGGGGAGAGATTTACCCCTAACTCGATAAAATTTAAAAGTGGCGAGAAAGAATTTTTTATTATTACCGGTCCGAATATGGCTGGTAAATCCGTGTTCTTGCGCCAGACCGGTATTATTGCGTTGCTGGCGCATATTGGCTCCTATGTCCCGGCAAACAAATGTAAAATGCCGATTCTTGATCGTATTTTTACTCGCGTGGGCGCCGGTGATAATCTATCTCGAGGCGAATCAACCTTCTTGGTTGAAATGAACGAAGCGGCGAATATATTAAATAATGCGACTAAAGATTCGCTGTTGTTATTTGATGAACTCGGACGGGGCACTTCGACTTTTGATGGACTCTCAATCGCCTGGGCGATATCGGAATACATTCACGATAGCTTACCCGGCGCGAAGACACTATTTGCCACACACTATCACGAACTCAATGCTCTTGCTGAGCGCTTCGAGCATATCGGCAACTTAAAAGTAGAAGTTCGCGAAGCCGACGGCAAAGTACATTTCTTACATAAGATCACCGCAGGTTCTGCCGATCATTCTTATGGGATAGAAGTCGCGGCGATGGCTGGAATTCCACAGGAAGTCATTGCTCGCGCCAGGGAAATTGTTCATGAACTTGAAGATACAGAACTTAAAATAGCGGAATCGAACATTCAGCGGTCCATCCCTTTCCCACCGGCGAAACGGGAAGCAACCGAGCCGACGATCGATGAACAACCACAAGAATTTCAAGAGATTTTTGCGGAGCTTCAATTGCTTGAACCTGATTCGCTCACTCCACTGCTTGCATTACAAACACTTTCTCAGTGGAAAGATAAAATAAAAAAAACCGGCACTCAACAGTAACCCTTTTCTGTCATGGCAACACGTTGCCCTGGCGAATGTATTGCTGAAGTATTTTTAAGTTAACCGAAATAATATTTCGATCAGACAACAACGTCTTCCCAGTCTTCGGTTTGGAGGCGGCTGGTGACATCTTTGAGCGCGACCCATTTTTCGCTTAAATACGGAATGTATTCCGATGCTGCAACGAATGTCCAGAGATAAGCAACGATCGAGTATAACTCGCCGATAGTAAAACGATCAAGGTCAAGCGAGATATACAGTGTCGCCATAAACATAATCAGCAATAATAGACGAAGGATGCTGTATCCAAATGCCTGTGTATTGCTAAAGGTGATCTCAAGTTGAGAAATGTCATCGTAGTATTTGCGAATGACATTGGGATCCTTGGTGGCAAAAGTATTATACTCCTGCTCATGAAGATCGTTGAGCTTGACTTGCACACGTGCGATGCGCCGCATATATGCCCTACTTGTGAGCCCGACAAACAAGACCAAGGTTCCTCCAACCATAGCCAGCCGCCAATCAAAGATCGCAAGCGCACTGATGCCACCGGCAACATTAATGATTTGCTCGATAAATTCGGGAAGGTTGTATTGGAAAAATTCTATATTCTGCCAAGCAAGAGCGCTTCGCCCTGCAATCTTCGATAGCTCTTCTCCTTGATGAAGTTGTTGTGATACAACCGAGCTCGAAAGTGCGGCAAACATTCTCGTATAGACCTTCGTATCATAAACGCGTCGTATTGCCCCAACGATTGAGCTGATCGCAAATAAAACAACCCATGGTATCAGTGGCGGTATGAAAGGACCTAATTCTCGTGGCAACGAGAATGCAACGGGGTCTTTCTTCTTTTTTCCAATAGTTTGTGGACGTTCTTTCGGAAGCTTATTAAATGCTTTTCTGAGAGAATCTCGGCTCGGAGTGCGTTTTTTTAGAGTGGCTTGCTTCCCACTTTTAACCAGTTGCCGTATGGCTTCGCGTTTACTTAATGTTTGAGTGACACTCTGTGAAAGTGCAAGTGGTATCGTCGAGTCATCAAGTGCGTGATGGGTTGCGGAGTCAATAAATGCTCGTTCGAGAATACGAATATTTTTATCGAGTACTCGCCTGAGAGAGTCACGACGCATCCGTCGGTGAGTTTGCACCTTCGGAGATAACGGTCGTTGGGGAAGTGAAGCAACTCTATCACTTCGATAGAGTGCGGGTAGGATCGTAAAGCCGCCGACCGAGCTGCGTTGCTCGTTAATAGTAGACGTTTCATCGTCTCCCTTACTTTCAAGTATAGAATCTCGAAGCCCCAAAGAATCAAGTAAATGATCTCTCACGGAGTCAATCGTTTGTTGTAAGATGCTGTTTGTCACCGAAGAATCAACTTCGTTTTCAATTCGGTTGGCATCACGGAGCTCGTCGATCGCCTGTCCGAAAATATATGGTTCTGCAATAAAGGTTACATTCTCAACAATCACTAATGCGAAGGCAAGAATGATCTGTAACCGATATCGTTGGAACAGTAATCGAATCATTGATTAATTAGAACGTATTGAGTTGATCAATAAAAACAGGATTTGCAATTAAATGTTTCACTGATGCAATGTCAATTGAGGTGTTGCGATCTTCTTCGAGATGTTTGACAACACTGCGGACAGCTTTGTGCGCTGCGCCACTGATCTTGCCCGGTTTTAATGGGGCAAGAAAATCAATCCCTTGTGCTGCTGCGAGCATTTCGATGGCAATGACCGTCTCAACATTATCAACGACTTGTTGGAGTTTTAGTGCGGCGATCGAACCCATCGAATTATGATCTTCCTGGTTTGCACTTGTAGGTATAGAATCTACGCTGGCAGGATGTGCCAAGACTTTATTTTCGCTCACTAAAGCGGCTGCAGTATATTGAGCAATCATTAAGCCCGAATGCAGACCGCCATTGGGTGTGAGAAATCGCGGAAGTCCATGAGAGAGTGATCCATTGACGAGACGCTCGGTTCGGCGTTCGCTGATATTGGCAAGTTCGGATAACCCGATTGCCAGATAGTCGAGCACGAGTGCGATGGGTTCACCATGAAAATTTCCTCCTTCAAGATGTGCGTCGCCTGATTGATCGGCAATAATAAGCGGATTATCAGTGGCAGAATTTATCTCGATAGTGATAATGCGTTCGACGAATTCAATCGTATCACGTACGGCTCCGTGAACTTGTGGAATGCACCTGAGTGAATAGGCATCTTGTACGCGCGTGTCATTTTCGAGATGGGAATTTCTAATTTCGCTGTTTTCAGTGAGCCGGAGCATGTTGCCCGCGACAATTCGCTGTCCAACATGTGGTCTTGCATCGGATAGACGATTATCAAAAGCTTTATCGGTTGCGCGGAGAGCTTCGAATGACATTGATGCAGAAATGTCTGCGAGCTCGGCAAGACGTTTGGCTTTTGCAAGGGCAATCGAGCCCAATGCTGACATCATTTGTGTGCCGTTAATTAACGCAAGTCCTTCTTTTGCTTCGAGTTTCAATGGCAAAATGTTTGCTTGCTTGAGTGCAACGGCGGCTTCAATGTTTTTTCTGGCATCGCCACCGGCAGCATGATCTCGGATACTTATTGTTCCCTCGCCGGTCAAAGCCAGAGCCAGATGTGCCAGCGGTGCAAGGTCACCGGAAGAACCAACACTGCCTCGTGATGGAATGACCGGAAGCAAATCGGCTTTGAGAAAACGGAGTAGTTGCTCAATCACTAACTCACGAACACCGGAATATCCTTTGGTAAGAGCATTTGCCCTTAGCAGAAGCATTGCACGAACAACTTCCGATGGCAAAGGCACCCCAACACCTGCTGAGTGTGAACGCAAAAGATTTTGTTGGAGGGCTGAAATATGTTCGCGCCCAATCGAAACGTTTGCAAACTCTCCGAAGCCGGTGGTTACACCATAAATAATTTCACCGCGCGCAACCCACTCTTCGACCAAAGCTCGAGAAGCCAATACTTTTGATCGCGCAAATTCCGAAATGTCAATATCGACGATCTCTCGTCTTGAAACACGTTCGACATCTTCGATGCTAAGGCTGTTGCCGTCAAGAAGTAACACAATCAGTGATGAGTAAATGAATGGCTCAAGAATCATTCGTGAGTCGAAAGAATTCCATCAGAGTGTAGTTCAATTTTTTTTTCTAAATTTTTTAAATAACATTCTTCCTCTGATCGTTTGTTATCAAGTATTTGCGTCATGATTACTTTTGAAGGTCTTATTCAGTGGGGTTCCTATGATTTGTTCAAGCGCAAGTTCCGATGAGATATGCGATTTCTCATCGGATGATTGTGAAAACATAGCCTGTTATGCCCTTGGAGCATTTTCCACACGTAACATTGCGGTAAAATGGGCTTTTTTCAGCTTCTTGATATTTACTAACAGTAGAGTGGATAACTTTGTGGATTACATTCGCAGTGAATAGTTGGATGTGAGCAAGTTGTGAAATGGCTCGGGGTTATACACGTACTGCACAGATAATTGCTGTTTTCACGGGTTTCCACGTTTAGATTGTGTAAAACTTAGAATCTAGAATGTCCTTAAAACAGGACAAATTTTTGGCTTCTTAATTGATAAGTAGTGGATAAGTAAGTGTTTGGACATTGAATTATTTGGTAATACCGTAAATTAATCCGGATCACCATCATCCTCTTCGGTCGTCTGTAAACCTCTCATTTGTCGTAAGATACGGAAAGCGCGCCTTTGGATATAGGGAGAGGGATGTGAGGCACTCCAGCGCTGAGGATTCGGAAGAACTGCAGCCAGCAGTGCTGACTCACTATTCGAAAGTTCAGCCGGATGCTTATGAAAATGATATTCTGCACCTGCTTCAATACCATAGACATTCGGTCCAAGCTGAGCAATGTTTGCATAGACCTCAAGAATGCGTTGCTTACTCCAGAAAAACTCAATCAGGATTGTGTAATATGCTTCGATACCTTTTCTAAGAAACGAATGCCATGGTGGTAGGAATAAATTTTTAGCTGTTTGTTGCGATAGTGTACTTGCTCCGCGCATTGGGCGGTTGGGATGGCGGTCATGCTCACGTTGGGCGTTCTCGATCTCTTTCCAGTCAAATCCATTGTGGGTAAAAAAGTTTTGGTCTTCGCCAGCGATGACTGCTTGCACAAAAGAATCGGGCATTCGGTCCCAAGAAATATTTGTATGAGAGAACGAGATCTGCTCGCCGTTAAAGAGATGACTGATGCTCTGAAAGACCATCATCGCCGTTATTGGCGGATCAATAAAACGCAGAGCTGCCACTTGGAGCACCGGAAATACTATTGCTGCCACAACGACCATCACAGCAATGCGTAGCGCACGTTTGAATGCTGAGCGTCGTTTGGGTGGTTGATTTTCTGTAATTGTATTATTAATGTCCATATTGAGACGATCACTTTCGCCGGCAGAACTCTACACGCAAACTCTCGAAGAGGTTCTCGGACTTCCGCTTATGGGCGAAATGTTATTACGTAAAGAAGTCCGCAGGCGATATGAGAAACTTGCCGCGAATGTTCAGATCATCAGTATGGGGCTCACCCGTGATCGCAAGAATTTTATCGAAGAGTCTTACCTCAATGATTCAGAACTGCGACAAGCCTATTTGCTTTATTATACCACAACAAATATGCTCAAGATTATTCCTCCATTGAGAGAATTATCGTTGTGCGGTTTTTTTGAGTCAAACAAGCCAATTCGTATCCTCGATCTTGGCTCAGGTACGGGGGCGGCGATATGGGGATTGATACAATATCTCGAATGTGAACGAGCGCTACCAATCGATGTGTCTATTACGGCTGTAGATTCGGTTGCGAAGAATCTTTCGACCATCCGTGATTTTCATAACCGTCTGAGCAAACGATGTCGGTTCGTGAATAGTAGTCTCGAAGTTCAGTTAGATAACCTTGAACACACGAAACTCCTTCGTTCGGAAGAACAATACGACCTTATCATTATGATGAACACCCTCAATGAACTCAGCACTGAGTCTGAGCATGGTCTTTCTGATTTATTGAAACAACTTCTCAATAATGATGGTGTATCGATGTTCATCGAGCCGGCATCGCGGTCACAATCTCGCAGGTTACTCGCGTTTCGAGATGAAGCGGTAAAAAATGGATTTACTGTATTTGCGCCCTGTACACGACAAGCAAACTGTCCGGCACTTGATCGAGAGGGAAATTGGTGTCACAGCGAATATGATTGGGAACGACCTCAATGGATCAAACTCATTGATGAATTTGCCGAAACATTACGATTATCGCTCAAGAGTACCTATATTACCATCAACAAAAATGGAAATACACTTTCTCAGTGTCTTCAAGAGAAAGAGTCAATTTCGCGAGTTGTAAGTGAGCGTTTTGACGAGAAAGGAAGAACACGAGCGATCCTTTGCTCCGAAAAAGGAAGAGGTGAATTTATACTTAATAAAAGAGATAAGTCCGATAATAATAAAGTATTTACGAAGGTAGAACGCTATGACATACTGTCTATTTCAAATGCTGAATCACGGGAGCATGATTCTATGGTCACTGAATCATCCCATGTCCAAATAGTGCTCCAGAACTTGGGAGCACGTTAGAAGCATTTTCAACAAATTCCATTATTTTTACGATTTTTAGCGAAAAAATTTGGATTTTACAAAAAAATGTTGCATATTTGTAATACAATGTTCCGTGCTCCCGTTATAGGAGCACGAATTGATCGGAACATTGGAGCATTTTCGGTAGTGATATCAAACCCCTCAGCACAACCTAATTATGATTGCAACACTTGACAGATTACTTGCGCTTAGTCGCAAATTGCAGGATGCGAGAGTTCAAAGTGAGAGTGAGCCGATTTACGTCGGGCTTTCGCTCAATGAACTTCAGCTTCTCAAACGCCTCGCCGATGATTACCTTCAGGAAGCTGAAGCTGTCACCTTCGAAGGTCGTGCTCATGCGGACGCGCTCTAAAGCATAGTTCGGTAGGTTTCTCACTGAGACGGAACCCGGGAGTGGTATTGCGCGAAAGTGTGATCCGCTCCGCTTCTGTTTACTCTTTTCGGGAATTACTGCTTGAACAAAGTAGTGTAACCGCTTGCAAGGAGTTTGCGCATCACTAAATCTCTGACCTGCTCCAAGCCTTGAATATCAAATGAGTCGAATCTCGACAGACTTGGGCTGTCGATGTCGAGCACTCCAATGAGCTCACCATGCGGATCAATGAGCGGCAAAACGATTTCTGATCGTGAGTCAGCATCACAAACAATATGCCCGGTGAATGTACTCACGTCATTAACAACGACGGTTTCTTTTGTACGCGCCGCGGCGCCGCAGACACCATCGCCGAGCTGTATTTCTGTGCAAGCAGGTTTGCCGCAAAAGGGACCAAGAAATAATTTTTTACCGTCGAAAAAATAAAAACCGCACCAATTAATATCTTCCATCGACTGCCCAAGAAACGCAGCAGCATTGGCAAATGATGTTATGAAATGATCGTTTGGATGTAACAAATGATCGAGATCAACTAATAGGCTCTTCCAAAATTCGCTACCACGGAGATTACCATAATCAGAACCCGTAAACATTAGGTGAATTAATTATTTAAAATTCGTGTATCTTAAGTGTGTTTTTTGCTTTCAACCACATTCTATTTCCCAAACGTTCTTCCCCCCGAAGAAGTGCATTGTAACTTGTGCGACAATTTTGGGTTATACAGATGTCGTTTGTAGTTGTGTCATTCAGTTACATAAGGAGTAACCGATGGATCGCAGGACTTTTCTAACCAGTTGGAGATCTTCCGGATCTCGTTTTGATAATAATTATACGCCGCTTGAACGTTCGCTCACATCGGGCTTAGAGCCTTATGTCCCGAGCACTTCTCAACCGTGGAATGAGATTCGCGCGGGGCATTTGCTTCGTCGAACGATGATGTCGCCAAAATGGTCTGAGATGATGACACTTCTTGGGATGACACCTTCGCAGGCTGTTGACTTGCTCTTGAATACGCCAAGTACTCCGACCAAACCAGCCGTCGCTGATCACGACACCGAAAGTCGAGAAGGGCTTGATGCGGTCTTAGTCAATGCATTGATCGGGACGTGGAATGGCGATGCAAGTACGCTTCGTGAATGGTGGGCAGGTGTATTATTAAATTCTCCTGTTTCGATTGTTGAAAAAATGACATTTTTCTGGAGCGGTCATTTCACGACCCAGTTTAATGTCGATAATGTCGATTATGTTCAAGCACCGTTACTATACCGACAAAACGAATTGCTTCGTTCGCTCTCTCTCGGAAATTTTCGGGATATGACCTTTGGGATTACTCTTGATCCTGCGATGCTTGTCTTTCTAGGAGGTGATGTCAATAACAAAGTTCACCCGAATGAAAATTACTCTCGTGAAGTCATGGAGCTCTTTACGATGGGGCTTGGGCAATATAGCGAAGGTGATGTGAAAGAGGCAGCAAGAATTCTCACCGGATGGCATGCCAGTCGATATAACGATGCTCTTGGACTAAACGGGCTCTTCAATGCTTTCTTTGATCCGAATGTGCATGACACCGGCGCAAAACAATATTTGGGAGTAACATTCTCAGCAACGCCAACTGATGAGAATACTGAATTTCTTGTAAAAAAGAATGAGGTTGGCAAAATGATAGATACTATTTTTGCACAACGTAAGCAAGCGGTTGCAACCTTTATTTGTCGAAAAATTTATCGCTTTTTTGTCTATAGCAGTCCCGGTGGAACCGACGAAACGGTGATAGCAGCGTTGGCAAAAATTTTTATTGACAATAATTTTACTATTAAGCCTGTCATCTCAACGTTACTTAAAAGTGCACACTTCTTTGATAATGCTAATATTGGAGCGCAGATAAAAACTCCGGCTGAGTTTGTCATCGGGCTGGGCAGACAACTGGGGTATGCAGCAAACGTGACAAGCAATATGTCTTCGATGTTGCAAACCGTATTTAATCCGCCGAATGTAAGTGGATGGACGGGCTGGCATGATTGGATCACAACGAATACGTTTCCGGTGCGAGCTTCGATCGCCGCGACAGCAATTACTTCGCTGTCTGATCAACAAGCCCTTGCTTTTATTGGGCAATTCCCAAATAATAATAATGCCGACACCTTAATTGATGCTGTCGGTGCATTAATGTTACCCCGAGCGTTATCAAAACAACGACACGATGATTTGGTAAGCCGTTTAGTCGGCGGTGGCAAATCCTACGAATGGAACGCCATTCTCACGACCAGCCAAGCTACCGCAGCACGAAATTTACGTGATGTACTAACGACACTCGTGAGTCTGCCTGATTTTCAGTTGTGTTAATTATTGATTTTCACCTACAGCGAAAGGGAAGCCGAGAATGAAACGCCGTTCGTTTTTAAAAACTGCTTTAGCATCAAGCGCCGCAGCTCCATTCCTGTTGAATGGTGTCGAAGCACGAGCCACATCACCACTTCAATTCCTAGCTCAGCTCCCTACAGCTGCCGAAGATGATCGCATCTTGATCATCTGTCAACTTTTTGGCGGTAATGATGGACTCAATACAACACCGCCTGTTGATGACCCCAAGTATTATGAAATTCGACCGAATATTGCAGTCCCAAAAAAGGATTGCTGGAACGGCATACCAAATGTGTATCTTCATCCGGCTCTGACGTGGGGTGATAAAGGTGGAATTGCAAGTATGCTTCAGCAAGGTTCACTTGCAGTTGTTCGTAATATTGGTTATCCCAATCCAAATCTCAGTCATTTCCGTTCAACCGATATTTGGCTTTCCGGCATTAATGATTCAAATGTACAAAGCCGACTTGATACAGGTTGGGTTGGAAGATATTTATCCCAAAAATATCCGACCTTTCCTACTAATTTGCCTAATGATCCTTTAGCTATTCAATTCGGTGGTTTTTCGCTTGCGCTCGAAAGTAAAGTCGGCAGAATGGGTATCGAAGTAAACGACCCATCAAAACAACAAGGTGTGATTTCCTCTAATGATGATCTTGATGATCAGTCAGGCGGCACCGCATACTATGATGAATATCAATTCGTTGCTGATATTGCGGCTCGTTCGGATAAATATGCTCAGCGAGTGAAGACGGCGTATGCCAGCGGGAAAGCACTACTGAAAGCAAAATATCAGAACGATAGCTTTGGTAAACAGATGGCAAATACTGCTGCACTGATTGCCGGTGGGCTCAAGACAAAAGTCTATGTCGTTTCTCTCGGGGGGTTTGATACTCACGTTACCCAAACCTACGACTCGACCAACGGTGCGCACCCATCATTGCTCTACTCTTTCAGTGATGCCATTGCACAGTTTATGTATGATATGGTGAAGCTGAACATGGCGGACAAGATTATTGGTATCTCTGTCAGTGAGTTCGGACGTCGCCCTGATGAAAATGGAAGTTTTGGAACAGATCACGGTACTGCTAGTGTCCAATTTGTTTTTGGTACCCAAGTCAACAGCGGAATTTTTGGCACACAGTTTGATCTGACAAACCGTGACGAGTCTAATGATCTTATCTATTCTGTTGATTTCCGTTCAGTCTATATGGATATCCTGATGAAATGGTTTGGGATGACCATCGAAGATGCAAGAGTTGTGCTCAAAGATGATACTCTTGCGCCGATTAGTGTGATACAAGCACAGCATGACGCAGTGCAACAGCCGCGAATGAGCAAGACTGATTTCTCGATTACTTCGGTCTATCCTAATCCATTCCGTGACCAAACCACGATTGTGCTCGAACTTCCTGAGACGGAAACGGTATCACTTGAAGTCACCAATCTCGCTGGAGTGCGAGTTGCTGATGTGTTTACACAGACACTTTCAGCCGGTGAGCACCGTATCTCTATTTCCTTGCCCGTATCGGCAGGTTCGTATATTGTGTGTGCACGTACATCGAAGTTGATCGTAACGAAAGCGATTCATTGCATTCGTTAAGGTTTTTTCATCATCACACTATAAAGTAACTTCTTCTTGAATCAGTTGAGACTGTTATTGTTGTGCTCATTGCTCGCTCTGGTGGTACCCGGTCGTTCAAGCTATGCACAAGTTGCAAAATGCGATGCAATTCAATCATGCGTTTGGAATGCTATCACCACAACCGCAACCGCCGGCAAAGCCGCTCAGTATACTGATGTCGATACTTCGTATCAGATCAGAAATATTGACACGGCAATCACGTTTGAAATTTGGGCAAAACCAAAACTACAAGCCGGAAAACGTGTCTATATCGGTGGTATCTGGGGACCGAATAAAGATAACAATGATTGTTGGGTTGCATTTATCGAAGACAATAAGATTACCTTCGAACTGAGTGCCGATAATTCTTTCCTCGGTGAAGTTGATAATACTATTGCAACGGCAATCGTACCTGATCTTTATAGTCGCGGTTGGGTGCACCTCGGATTTATTTGGGATGGTGTGTCGCAGACCGCAAGAATTTATGTTGATGGCATCTTGCTCGGGCAAGCACGAAATGCCCAATATCCTATCTTTAAATTACATCATCAGGAAAGCAACAAACTTCCGTTGCAGATCGGGAGTGCGAACAGCCTTTATGACGATACGGTAAAAAACCGATCTTTCCTCGGACAGATCGATGAAGTGATGCTCTGGAGTAGGGCGCTGAGCGACCAACAAATTCGTTGCAAACGAGATAAGTCACTCGAAGGAAATGAAGCCAATCTTGAGTTGTATTATCGCTGTAATGACTCAAGTTATGTGCTTGATCTTTGTGACGCCACCAACCACGGACATATTGGTCGCCTCAGAAGTGGTGCTCGGATGTATCCGAGCGATCGGCGTGTCCCGGTAACATTCTCGATTTCGCCGACGGTGATTAATGCAAATCTTATTTGCCAAACCGATACTGATTTTACTTTTACTTTGCTCGATACCTCGTTCTGCGGGAATTCGATTTATATGTTTGTCTATTATGGGTATAGCGGATTTTATACCTTTAATCAAAGTTCGTTTAATCTTCAGCAAAACGTCCCTCAACAATTTACATTGCATTTTAGCAGTAATTTAACAGGTGCTCTTGGGACATATTTATATGTCGTTAATCAAAATCGTTGCGGCGAATATCTTCAGATTCCTATCAATTTCAACCGCTCGACCGAGTTGAACTACAACAAGACAACAATGCAGGTCGATACACTTTTTGTCGGTTGTACCGAAGTAACTTCAAGTGAGGATACACTCACGATATGCAATCAAAGTAAACGCCCCGTCACGATATCCGATGCACAGTTAAAAAATCCGAAATTTAGCTGGCGGCCTTCCGGTGGTTTCCAACCACCCCCGCTCACGCTTCCACCGGGTGCGTGTTGGAAGGTGATCGTGAAAATGATCCAAGGAGATACTACTCGCACGGAGTTTGATACTCTGCATATTATCAGTGATGATCAGTGTCCCGGAAGTGGGTATATTCCGGTGCAGGGAAGATCGCAGGATGTTTTCGTACTATTATATCCGAGTGCTAAGTCCCAGATAAAGTCAATGGCATTCGAAGCGGTATGTCCGGGACAGATTAGCAATGTACAGGACTATCAATTCCGGAGTCTTGTCGGACAGAATATCTATATAGACACTATGATCTTTACCAACACTGCATTCTTTGGTAAAAGATTCTCATTCCCAATTTTACTCAAACCGAAGACAGCCTATCAAGCGGAGTTTATTCGTTTCCGACCGCCATCACCGGGTCCTTTTGTCGGGCAAATGCAAGTGATTTGTCATTATCGAGGCTGCACGATTGTCAGAACAATTGATTTTACTGGCACAGGAATTTCTGTTGATGTAAAATTTAATTCAGCGGTTGTTGGCTTTGGTAATGTTACAATCGGAAAAACTTCACAACAAAGTCCTACGGTAACAAACATCGGAAAAGATGGACGTTCAATGTCATCTTATCTAAAAGTGGGTGATGTTTTTACGATCGCCGCCGGTGCATCGTTTGGTCTCGCGCCGAACCAGACTGCCGCCATTACCCTGCAATTCAGACCTCGCCAAGCAATCACGTATTACGATACGCTCTGCATTTTTGATAAGCAGTGTTTCGGAACGATCTGCATTCCGGTAAGTGGTACGGGAGTATTCGATCAATTAGAATTCAGCCCCGCATACCTGAATATCCAAAATGTTACAGGTTGTGAATGTCGGACTGATAGCATTACCGTAAAAAATCTCACTGCTGCGAGCATCAATATTACAGGCGATGTGCTTAATGACCCCAGTGGGAAATTTACTCTGCTCAATCGTGCGCCTGTTGGCAACCTTGCTCCGGGGCAAAGCTTTATCTATCGTGTGCGGTATTGCCCGAATGATCTGGTGAATGACCGTGCTGATAGATCCTATGTTGCGGTTAATATTGCCGGTGGTACAAAATATGAAATATTACTGCAAGGAACGAGCACCACTCCAAAACTGGCGGTTACTTCTTTGACGACCTACGGACCGGTTGAAGTAGGTTGGCAGAAAGATGATAGTATCGCGGTTGAAAACATCTCCGGTATTCCCGTTCATGTGACATCTATCGTTGTTCCTGCAGGATATACTTTGCTTTCGACAACACCTGCATTGCCGATATGGCTCAAACCACGTGATTCAATCATCGCCTATATTCAGTTCAAACCGACAGCACAGGTAGCATATAATGGTAATGTCGTTGCAACCCTCGATACTCCGTGCGGAAAGTCGGTTAGTGGTTTGCTGACCGGTGTCGGGAGAATCATCAAACTTGATGTTCCGGTAACATACATTAATTATGGGCTGCGTCGCCCGTGCGAATGTATTGAGCGTGAGATACCGTTGCCGAACTATAGTAATTTTATCCCAATGAGCATCGACTCTGTTTGGATCGAAGCTGCCGGGCTGCCGAACCCGAATGCATCGGTGTTTCAATGGTTCTCGCGACAGACTGCCGATTCGACGACACCATATATTGTCAAACCGCTCGGGACAGATACACTAGTGATTCGTTTCTGCCCAAATGTACCTTCGATTCCTTCGAATCTTATTATGAATGCGACCATTCATATTAAAGCTTCAACTCCTGCTTGGAAGCAAACATTTACCGTTGGGCTTTCAGGTAGAAGAGAATTAAATTTTACTCCGAATCAGACCGTTGGGCAATTTCCCGCAACCCGAGTTGATACCAGTGCACAACCAATCAGAATTCGTGTCCGTGTACCGGATGCATTTACCAATCCGAGTGGCGACAGCGTCATATTTACTAATGCGTATTTTGTACCCGACCAACGAGTATTCACTGTTGATGAGTGCGCAAACAAATTATTACCGTGGACCGTAAAACGTGGTGATACACTTTGTCTCAATATTAATTTCCGCCCTCGTGCTCCGAAAAAATATGAAGCGCGACTCTATCTTGAGACAAGTTTTCCTTGTCATGGATATGACACCACAATCTTTGTAAGCGGCGAAGGCTTTGCTCCGGCTTATGGTATGCAAGTTGCGTTCGATACTTCAAAGATTGGTCAGGACACATTACATATAACTACCTGTGATACGTTGGTCATACCAATTATGATTACTCGGGATATTCCGCAGAGTATTATTGATATGCTCTTCAGGATTGGTTATGATACCAGCAAGCTTAGATTACTTGACATCACCTCGCCATATACTAATCTTGCCAGTGTGAGCGATACCGGCGATGGCGCACGATCTATTTTGAAAGATGCACGTAAGGTCAAAGCGGGCGAAGTAGCTTACGTTCGGTTTATCCCCAAAGGTGACACAGCACGCTTTCCCATTACACTCGATCAAGTGGACTTTGATAGTGACTCCTTGGTATTCTTTAAGATTATCACCGGGCTTGACCACGCGTTCGTGATCATAGATGATCCGCAAATACAGATTCAAAAATTAGTGAATTTCGACACGGTAAAAATTAAAGATTGCAAAGATTTGACGTTGGTAGTTCACAATCCGGGACTTGTACCAATTCGATTCGATTCCTTGGGTACATTGCCACGTTTTCATAAAATTGTCGGTACGGATAAACCGTATCCATTGCAATTACTCCCGGGGGATTCTATCGTCTTTACGATCCGCTTCTGTCCTCGGGCTGAAGGTTGGATAGATACCACAGTCTTGGGCTATTCGAATTATCCATGTCCTATTGCTGATACAACCCATATCCTCAGTTACGGTTGGGCACCTCCTTATCCGTTTACAATGGTACTCGATCCAAATATTGGAGTTGTTGATACTGTTCGTGGGACCATAGCTGATACGGTAGAAGTACCAATCTTGATGGATCGGGATATGCCGCAGACTCCGATTGATGTGAGATATTCGTTGAGTTATAACCGTCGTGCTCTTGAATATTTATCGTCAAGTTCATCATATGTAAAGCCGGTGGTGACGACAAACTCTTCAGGTTTGACTGTTGAGATGTTGGGTTGCGATAGTATTAAAAAAGGTGAGATTACGAAATTACGTTTTATTCTTGCCGTGCCCGATTCGGTTGTCTCGCCAATGTATCTCACTCCGGGAGTATTCACGAGTGATTCGATCTTCTTCATAAAACCGGTTCCGACCGGTGACACCAGTGCTATCAAAGTAGGACCGCGTTGCAATATTACCTATCTTGAGTTTAAGGGCGGACAAAATAGTTTTACGATGCTCAGACCAAATCCTACGACCGGACGAATCGAAACCGACTTTGAGTTTGTCGGAGATTTGGCACCCAAACTGATGATTTATACTGCTACCGGAAGTCGCGCGATGACAGTACTTGATGGAAGTAGTCTGCTCAAGAGCGGGAAATATCATCTTGATCTCGATCTTTCGCCGCTTTCAGATGGCGCTTATGTTATTACATTTGAAGCAGGACGTTACAGAGCTACCCAAAAAGTTATATTAAGAAGATAAGAGGAACGTGTGAGTGTGAGAGCTTTTGGTTGTGTGAATAATAAAAATCTATCCCTGGTCATGCTAACAGCACTGCTGTTGGTATGCGTCAGTGTATCGATGAGTTTGGCACAAGGTCAAGGTCTTGACCGCCTTCGTGCCCAAGCTGCGAAAGATGATCGGTTGCTGTTTCGAATTGGAATGTACGGAAATTTTGCCGAGAATTTCCACACAACCCATGCACATGTATTTTGTTGCGAAGATGGCTGCGGTGTTTTTGGTAATGGTACCGGCAAAGGATATAATATTGGCGTTCTTGGTGAGTTGCCGTTAGTAAAAATGTTCGATCTTACACTTTCGATAGGGTATAGCGAACGAGGCGGGGATTTCGGAGTTTCACGAACCGGTATTCTCCCTGTCCTTGACCCCAACTCCGGAAAGTATGTTACACTTCAACGTGAGCATCACTATACAGCTCAATTGCCTGAATTAGCTACAGCATTAGGTCTTCGCTTTACACCGTTCAAATCTTTTCCGATCTATCTCGGGGCAGGGCTTACTTATGCAATGCCGCTGTCTTCCTCTTCTAATTTTCGTCAGACCGAGCAGATAGTTTCACCGAGTGGGATTACCTACCCCCAGACGCATACTGATTTTAAAGTTGTTGGCGAAGGCGTGATCGCCGATATTAAAGGTACTCTCGGCGCACGAGGTGCACTCGGATACCCGTTTCCTTTGGCTCAAAACTTAACTGCGGCACCCGAAGTCAGTTATTATTTTCCATTGAACCAAGTAAAGACTGATTATCAATGGAAGATAGCCTCTCTTGAAGGCGGTGTTGCCATTCGCTATGGAATTTACAAACCTGAGCCCCCCCCCCCCCCCCCAACACCCCCCCCCCCCCCACCCCCCCCCCC
>JANYDV010000220.1 GCA_025363505.1 Bacteroidota bacterium | reverse complement strand
TTCAAATATACGGTATCTTTCGACAACTGCTTATTAAACTATTTTTTATCAATTTCTTTATCAACATAGAGGCCATTGATTTTTTCGAGGCAAATCTATAGTAGCATCTTATGTAAGTAAAAAAGGTTTTGTTATCATAATAAATTCATAAGTATTATATCCCAGTTGACAGGGAAATAATGATATTTTATAGGGAATAACCATTTTCTTTCACTCAATTCCCTACCCCCAACGGCACGAACTGACTGAAATGATAGTTACATAATCAGTTAATTATTTGAAAATAGTCGATGCGTTACCACTGGCGTCTTCCGGAGACTTCTTCGGAGGATAATGAGGTGGCTCGCAGTTTATCTCAAGCACTGAATGTACCACAAAGTATTGCATCCATACTCGTAGCACGCGGAGTCCGCAGTTTTGACGAAGCGAAAGACTTCTTTCGTCCTTCGCTCGAAGCGCTACACGATCCTGCTTTAATGTCCGATATGGACATCGCCACCGACCGCATTCGCGGCGCTATCGAGCGCGGCGAAAGCATTGCAATCTATGGCGATTATGATGTCGATGGTACGACCAGCACAGCGATGTTGACGATGTTTCTTCGTTCGCTTGGGGCAAATGTTGCGTTCCACATCCCAAACAGATTTACCGAGGGTTACGGCTTAACGGCTGTAAGTCTCGATAGGTTATTCGCGACCGGAAAACCTGATCTTCTGATCTCGATTGATTGCGGTATTACTGCTATTGATGCCGTTGCTTATGCCCGCGCAAAAGGTGTCGAAGTCATTATCTGCGATCACCACGAGCCGACCGATACCCTTCCCGATGCGAATGCTATCCTCAACCCTATCAAACCGGGTTGCAACTATCCATATAAAAATCTTTGCGGATGCGGAGTAGGCTTCAAACTCATCCAATCTATTGCGGCATCTTATGGCAAAGTTGAGATGGCTTACGAATATCTCGATTTTGTTGCACTGGCAAGTTCGGCGGATATTGTTTCGCTCGTTGGCGAAAACAGAATTCTCGTTCATTATGGTTTGAAGCTCATCAATGAATCGCCTCGCCCGGGTGTGAAGGCACTCATTCAAGGGTCGGGGCATAGCCTCAATAAGATCACCACCACACAAATTGTGTTCGGGCTTGCCCCACGTATCAATGCGGCAGGACGAATTGGCGAGGGCAGCCGATCGGTTGAATTATTGATGGCAAGTGGAGTTGACGAAGCGAATCGGATCGCCAATATCCTCGAAGAAGATAATATGAATCGCCGCCGTATTGATGAAGGCGCATTCAACGAAGCTTTTACATTAGTCGATCAAACGCTCAATCGCGACCTTGATCGCATTATCGTTTTGCACAACCCTGATTGGCATGCCGGTATTATCGGCATTGTTGCTTCTCGATTAGTCGAAAAATATCATCTCCCTGTTGTATTAATGACAACGATTGATGGCGTAGCAAAAGGCAGCGCACGATCAATCAACGGCTTTGACATTCACTCGGCGCTCAAGCATTGCGAATCGTTATTAGTGACCTTCGGCGGACATAAATATGCTGCCGGTGTTTCGATGCTCCCTGAAATGGTAAACGACTTTAGAGTCGCGATTAATAAAGTCGCAAACAAAATGGTATCCGATACGATGCTCGAACGCGAGCTGGTCGTTGATGCGGCGATTGATATTGCCGAACTGACACCGAAGTATTTTGCGATTATTCGGCAACTTGCGCCATTTGGTCCGGACAACACCCGTCCGATGTTTTATTCGAAAGGCTTGCAGACAGTTGGTTTTCCCCGAATTGTCGGCAAAGCGGTTCCGCACTTGAAGTGCTCGGTTCGCCCGACCAAACCTGTGGATGTGGCGGCGCTCCGACTCAACGGACAAACCGCGCCCAATACTATTCCACTCTGCATCGGTGCTTCGGCGATTGATGCAATCGGTTTCGGACTCGGCGACCGGATCGGCGAACTCAGTTCGCAAAACGGAAAGTCGCGCGACGACATACAAATGATCTATATGCTCGACGAAAATGACTTCAACGGAAAAGTCACTCCACAATTAGTAATAAAAGATTTCCAGTAACCACAACTCAGAAACATCAACAGATCAAAGTTATCCGAATCCGGTAACATCTGTAAACTCTTTTAAAACTGTCGTTCCATTTACACTTTCTCAAAGTATGGATGCAACTATTAGGTTTTTCAATCAGACAGGCAGAGAAGTCTATAAGGAAAGCCAGACATTTGCTGGTACTGGCAAACACTTCTTCTATTTCACGGGGGAACAACTTCCGTCGGGTAAGTATTTCTATACGATAGAATCTCCTATCGGAACGGTGATTATGAATAAGTCACTTTTGATAGTAAAGTAATTCGGTGCTTTTTTATTCCGCCTATCAAAAAAAAGTGATAGGCGGAATAACTTAAAGAGGTAATAAGTATGAAGCGATTATTTTTCTTTATCATATTCTTTTTCAGTACCGCTTCTGTTGCCGAGGCACAATGGGCTTTGGTATTTCCAAACTTTGTCCCCCCGATTCAACATTCTAATAAGTCAGGCGGTATTTTTTATACCAACGGTATGTTATGGGCATGTGGCGGTTCTAATGTTCCGCCAATAATTTTATATTAAGGTGAATCGCCGTCTAACCCTGAATCTTGGATTGCGGTATGAATACTGGAGCCCGTTCAGCGACAAGCGCAACCAGTCCGCTACGCTTGATCTGAAAGCGGCGGGCGGTCCCGCGGTCGTATTTGCGGGGAATGGATCGATCACTAGCCAGGGTTTCCCGCAAGCCGTGGTGGATGCCTATACCAGCGCGGGCCTCCGTTTCGAATCGGCAAAGCAGGCAGGCTTACCCAGCAGTCTGTGGAATATGCAGAAGAGCAACTTTGCTCCGCGTGTTGGAATGGCTTTCAAAGTGGACGACAACACCGTAATTCGTGGAGCTTACGGAATCTACGACTGGGTGATGCCGCTGGTGCAATACCACCAGAACACCCGGCGCAACCCGCCCTTCAGTTACAGCTACGTGAGTAGTGTGGACAACAACGATTCCACAGCCGCCGAACTGGTTTTCCCGGCGGGTGGCAGCAGCTATGCCAATCAATCGCCAAATGCGCGTACCTTCGGCAACAACTTCATCACGCCGGGCGCGCTGTCGATTTCAAAGAACGGCGGATGGAACATTCTGCCTTGGGACCCCAACTATAAAACGCAAATGGCGCAGGAGTGGAATGTCACCCTGGAGCGGAGATTGCCATATTTACTGGGCGCGCGAGTGTCCTACGTGGGGACTCA
>JANYDV010000188.1 GCA_025363505.1 Bacteroidota bacterium | reverse complement strand
GGGAGCATCTAACATATTGGCTTATCAAGAAACAGATACAAAATTATCAGGTTATTTTATATTTCGGGTACTTTAGGTAAGAAATGGTTTTTAACTTGCCTATATATATCATTGAGACGTTTATTAAACACGGAATCGATGATCTTCCCATTATACTCATCGATAAGTTTGTCAATACCATAAGCGTCGAGTGCTGTGAAAATTGCAATTTCTTCTATCGGCTCGTCGCTAAAACGCGGAATCACATCTAACATATATTTCTTACATGCAAAACGCAAATGTTTTAACTGTTCTCCAGTTATAACCTTCTTCTGGTCACGAAGTGAGTTAAGGTGATCATTTAGTTCATACATCGGACCGAGTGCAAATCGCCATTGGTGAAGCTTAAATAATTCCTTTTTGAAATACTCTTCATCGATTGGGGTATCTGTGATTGTCATAAACTCTGTCAAGCTGGAGCTATCCATGAACTCCCAATAGTTTGCCAATGCATTGCCAGCTTTTCCTTCTGTTACAATCAAAGTTGCTTCAGGACCTTCCCATTCCGAACTTAGGATGATAGCACGCTTTATGAGACCTTGCAAGCGCACAACTCCAATTACTTTATTTAATCGCCTTGAGAAATATACCAGAGTGTGGTTGATACCCTTCACTTCGTATTCCCGACGATTTCTTACGAAAAAATCGTTCTCAATGACATCGACTGCAAAATCATGATACTCACTTTCAGCAGTGTATATGAACGACTTAATCCTTCTGAATATAGGATGGCGAGCACATATAGGAAAGTATAATCCAATCGCTTTCAAACATGTATGTGCGGCTGATCGGTATTGAGCCGATGGTATGACGCATGTCGATTCAATAATATCTTCTGGCGGCGCAAGCTCTTTTGATTTGTCTTGTTTCGTCAGCTTAACATACGGCGCAACCTTGGCATTACCTGTAAGCGTTATCGAAGGAGGGTTCTTCTTGCCATCAGTAATGATACCCCGCGCGTTCTTAATCATTAACATGTGATCATCAAATGATGTATCGAAGCTCACTAGTCCACTGGAAAATCGATTATTGCATTTGCTACAGATTAACCCATCACTTGTTGTCGTTCCACCCCAAGATTTATTAAAGAAATGCTCATTTGAGCCATCAAGTGGGTTTTGACAATGGTCAACATAAAGACACTTCGCATCCAAATCCAGGTCAATGGGCGTTATTTTAAAACGACTGCGATCTTGTATAACATATTTTAAGATTGGGTGCATAAAGTTTCCAAGCTTGGTTTGTTTGAAATGGTTTCGTTTAGCCATCTTATAAAAAATGAAAGGGACGAATTCAATGCCCTATTTTAACTCCTGCATCAACTCACTTGGTTTTTCTATTATACATTTCGCGCCTGAAGCTTCAAGTTCGGGTCTGGTGCCATATCCCCACAACACACCGATTGAATGAATGTTATTATTTACTGCGGCAATCATATCATATTTTCTGTCACCAACCATTATCGTTTCGCTCGCACTGATGTTCGTCTGTTCTATTATTCGGGCAATCAATTCAGTTTTATCATCGTAGTGTTTGCCTTGCACAGTACCGTAGACACCCACGAAATACTCTTTCAAGCCGATCTTCTCAATAATATCTACTGCAAATGTTTCGAGCTTTGAAGTGCCGACAAATAATTGATGCCCATCCTGACGCAGTGTTTTAATCGCTTCCGCAATACCATCATAGACCGAACAACCCAGCACCCCTTCGTTGCCGTAGTATGACCGGTAGATTGCTAATGCTTTTTCTATTAACTCGCTATTATCGGTTTGTAGTAATGTTTTCAGGCTTTGTCGCATCGGAGGTCCTATCCAAAGTGCAGCATCGCATTCTTCAGGATAGATCATACCAACATCAGAAAGTGTTTTCCGCAAACATCCGATGATGCCTATCTCCGGATCGATAATCGTCCCGTCAAGATCAAAAATATAATTTGCCATTGATCACTATCAACAATAAATAGTAAAAATAGTCAAATCAGAAAACGACAGATGCAAAAGAACCCTGTTATCTTTTTTGCTCGTTTCTTGTTTTTAAATGAGTATATATAAAATATAATACCAATGACCGTACGTAAATATTTCTATTGTATCGTTGCCGCACTATGCTTCTTCGGGGTGAATACTGCTGTTGCACAACTTCCACGGACAATCTCCTATCAAGGAGTGATCTTCGATCAAAACGCACCCATAATTGATGGCGACCATAACATCATCATAAAAATTTATACCACTACCGGCACAGAATTATATAGCCAAACACAAAGTGTTGCAGTGGTAAAGGGACAATTCACCGTCATCCTTGGCTCGGTAAATCCGATTCCATCAACAATAAAATTCGATGCACCTTACTTATTGGGCATTGCTGTTGATGGCGCCGCAGAGCTTATCCCGAGAACCCCATTTACCTCAGCACCCTATGCACTCCGTGCTGCTATAGCTGATCAAGCAAATAGTCTTTCCTCGAGCGCAACAGGAATAGTTACTTCGATAAATGAGCTGAGCGGACCAATCAGCTTTCAAGGTAGTGGGGGCACGACGGTTACAAAAGCCGGCAATACCATTACCGTAAGTTCAAATACGAGCAACGGCAGTGCATCACTAACATTACCATACCTTCAGATCTTGCCGCACCCTGCAACACTTTTTAGTCTTAACAATACCGGTTTGGGCGCAGCCGCTTCTTTTAAAATCATCAACGATACGAACACCACGGTTGCATTGTATGCTGAATCGAACGGTAAAGGTGGAGCGGCATATTTTTTCAAACCAAAAGCCGGACCTGATGCGGCATTAACTGTTCAAGGCGGTTTTTTAACAACTTCGCCTACACTACTGATTCGCAACGATGGCACGGGCACGGCAACAACGATTACTAATAATAATCCCAGCAGTTACAGTGATGCAATGATTATTTCAAATGTAGGACAAGGAAAAACAATCACTGCGACATCATCAGCTCTTGCCGGCACGACTACTTCAATCCTCGGACAAGCCAATTCGGTTTCTATTGGTCTCAATACCGCGGTGGGTGTTACCGGAGTGTTCGGTTTGATCACTTCAAAAACTCCGGGTGATTTTTCTGCAGGTGTCCGTGGTGTCAATAATAGTCAAAATACATTAGGAAGCGGCGTGATCGGCTATCAAGCAGGTAGTGGATCTGGAGTCTATGGTGAAACTCCCAAAGGCGTTGGTGTCTATGGTCGCTCGAATGATTCAGCCGGTGTTCGTGGTGAATCAGTACTTGGCTCAGGGGTCGAAGCATCATATATCGGTGCCGGAACAGGGACAGCACTCACGATCAACAACGGTGCTATAAAATTGAGCGGCACTACAAAATCGGCTTTCATTCATAGAGTAGCGGCTGCGAATATCATTAATGCACGAGCAACAGAAATTACTAACCCACTCTGTGACGGCGATCCTACTTGTTTCATTTTTATTACACACGTCCTCAATCCTAATGGCAGCACCCAAGTTCAGGGCGCAACAGCTGTGAACTACAACGCCGCAAGAGGTAAATGGGAAATATTCAATCAGAATAATGCAGCAATGGCACCATATATAGGCGCACAATTTAATGTATTGGTCATCAAGCAATAAGTAAAAAAGTTCTTTAGAGAGCGGGTGCTGTTGCATCCGCTCTTTTTTTATGTCTGTTACTGACGTACGTTGCGGTATTGTATAAAAATGCCAGCATATCTCCTTGAGAATAATTAGTTTACAACATTTATTGATTCTCGAGTACAATTTCTAAAATAATGTTGTATATTTACGCGACTGACTACCCAGCCTTTAGCATTTTTATAACTAATTCATTTACAGATATGAAAACTACTCTACGGTATTTCTCAATTGTTGCGCTCTTGTGCTTCGCAACAATCTCAAGCGTATTTGCACAAGTACCAAGACAGATCAGTTATCAAGGCGTGATCGTTGATAACCTCGGTGCTCCGATTGCCGATGGAAATCATGTTATAACTATCAAATTTTATGATGCAAACACCGGCGGACCTGTCTTGTACAGTGAGCCTATTGCCGCAACTTCAGTCAAGGGACTTTTCAATGTCATTCTGGGCGTACAAACCCCCATTCCGCCATCACTGACTTTTAACAGTCAGTATTTTATCGGTATAAGTGTTGATGGTGGTCCGGAACTGTCGCCACGCACAGCAATGACAACTGTTCCTTACGCATTACATGCCGCCTCAGCCGATCAGGCAACAACACTTTCGACCGGTGTTGTTAATTCGATTAATACTCAAACCGGTGCGCTTACTCTTGTCGGTGCTGGTGGAACAACAATTACTAACGCTGCAGGTGTAGTGACGATTAGTTCATCCGGTGGCGGAGGTTCGGGCATTCAAGGTGTTCAAAATACTGACGGTACTATGACCATTACCAACCCGAACGGACCAACAGCGACGATCGGTCTTGCAGATGGTGGTGTTACAGCCGCAAAACTTGGAACAGGATCAGTCACCACAGCAAAAATCGCAGACGGTGCAGTAACAAGTGCGAAGATTCCGGCAAATGCAGTAGGGTCAGTTCAGATCGCAGGGCTTGCGGTCGGCACAGCCCAACTTGCCGACGGTGCTGTCACTTCTGCAAAAGTTGGTTCAGGCGTTGCTACCAACGGGCAAGTACTAACAGCTAACGGTACCGGAGGTACTTCTTGGACAACAGTCTCAGGCGGCGGCGGACTTACGTTGCCATACGTAGGTACGGTAATAAATGCCGGAGATGCATTCAGTGTCACCAATACCGGTGGTGGCAATGCAATTTATGGTAAAGGCACTGCTACAGCCAAAGCAGGCATTTACGGAGAAACCAGCCATGCCACAGGAGTTGGGGTCTTCGGTATTACATCCGATGGTGGCACAGGTTCAATACAATCAAATTCCGGTGTTTGCGGATCAAGTGGCGGGGGCAAAGGTG
>JANYDV010000187.1 GCA_025363505.1 Bacteroidota bacterium | reverse complement strand
ACCAATTCCACACCAATTGTGAATATATTCATTCTGAGTGCCACCATAACACTTTTGCCATTGTATCGAAGGTATGGGCTGAGCTGAGCTATAACTATACGCTAAGCAGATCGATAAGGTCAGGCAAATGTTAATTATTTTTTTAACGTTGCTCATAGTTATGTTGGGGGAATAATTATCAATAATAATCATAGCTACAGGAGAAAGGTTCACCTTCAAACTCGCGGATTTCACGTACTAAATACTCAAAATTAAAATTGATTAGTTACTTTTCCCGATTCAGCCGGATTGTTTCGTCGAAGATTTGTCTTGTTAGGAGGAGGTCTTCGTCGAGCATGTGTCTTGAGTGTTGGCGTGAACGCTCGATAGCATTGTGATCGAGATCGGTTATTACTAAGTCTTCATCAAAAAATTTTGCTCTCTTGACGACTTCACCGCTCGGTGCAACAAGCTCCGAGCCACCCCAAAAATTTACACCATCCTCGACACCGACACGATTAATAAAAGCCATAAACACACTGAATAATCGTGCGTACGTCGAGTGATGCTCTCGATTGATATGATAGTTTGCCGGAATACTTTGATCTAAATCAGGACTGGTTTCGCCCATACGTGTAGGGCTTGCGGCTATTGTCACGATGAGCTTCGCACCTTGATAGGTCAGGAGATACGGTAGCGATGGATGCCATAAGTCTTCGCAGACAAGCACCCCAATTCTTCCAAGTTTTGATGAGTCAAATACCCGCGCCGTGTTTCCGCGAAGAAAATATCGTTGTTCTTCGAAGATACCATACGTCGGCGGATAAATTTTATGATGCGTGTGCTTCAAGCCACCATCTTCAAAAATAAAAGCGGAATTATACACCCCACCGTTCGATGTGCGCTCTACGCCACCACAAATAATCGTAATCTGTTTGCTGAGTGTACGCAAATCCGAAAGCAACTCCGAAGTTTCCGGGTTTAGCGCTACTTCAAGATTCAAGTCGCGGAGGGTATAACCGGTGAGCGACAGCTCCGGAAAAACGATCGCATCAGCTTTTTCTGTAATAGCTTCTTTGGCAAGTGCGATGTGATTTGCAGCATTGGCAGAGACATTGCCAAGGATGGCTGTTGCTTGTGCTAACGCGATGCGAGGAGAGTTTGACATAAAACGCATTCAAGACTTAATGTATCACGACTTCGTTGCTGAGCTCATTTAAATTGCTGCCGGATGATGGAAGTGCCGTCACCAGATGTTTTGAAATACCTTTCAGTGCGTCTTGCACACCTTGTTCAAAATGCCCGTGCGAAAAGTGCGACTTCAAGGTTTCGGCAACATCAATCCAGGTTTCGGGTTGCACACGTGAGTGAATGCCGATATCACCATGAATATAAAATTTTCGTTCGGCATAAAGCACCAAAAGCAAAATACCATTGCGTTGCTGTGTCTTGTCCATTCCGAGTTTAAAAAATTCTTGCTCGGCGACTTTTTCGATCGGCAGTCCCGACTGGGCTGTTTCGCGCTCATCGTGTATCGAGATACGAATCTCTGCTGAAGTATGCTGCTCGACTTCGCTGATCGTCTTGGCAATCTGGGCAAGTCCCTCTGAAGAAAAAGCATCTTGAGCGTGAAGTGGAAAATGAGAAGCCATAATCGTTAATCGTTTTTATGAATAATCGTATTTTTTGTTGCAAGCTTCGGATTTGTTTTCGGATAATCAGTAGTGTAATGCAATCCCCGACTTTCCTTACGAAGTAGCGCAGATCGAACGACAAGTTGCGCGGTCATCGCCATATTTCTCAACTCAAGCAATGGCATAGTTACTCTGGTCTTGCGGTAATATGATTCGATTTCTTTAACGATAAGATCGAGTCTGAGCTTTGCACGTTTCAACCGATAGGTCGAACGAACAATACCGACGTAATCCCACATTAAATGCTGTATCTCACGCCAATCGTGTTCAATGACAACCCATTCTTCGGCATTCTCAGTCCCCGACTCGTCCCATTCTTGCAAACGAATTTGTCTGTGTTTTGAGGTTGCTTTACTACTCGTGGCTAAATCCTCTGCCGCACGTTTCGAAAATACTAATGATTCGAGCAATGAATTACTCGCAAGTCGGTTAGCACCGTGAACACCGGTCATTGCAACTTCGCCGCAAGCATAGAGCGAATCAATATTCGTTTTGCCATTGAGATCGGTAACGACTCCGCCGCAACTATAATGTGCTGCCGGAACAACAGGGATTGCTTCCTTAGTAATATCAATTCCAAGTTCTTTGCAGTGCGAATAAATATTCGGAAATTCCTTTTTTACTTTGCTTGGCCGAAGATGTGAAATATCAAGCAAGACATAGGGATGTCCGTGTTTTTTTAATTCAGCATCAATCGCACGAGCGACAATATCACGAGGTGCAAGTTCGAGGCGCTCGCGGTCGTAGCGTTTCATAAAACGATCACCATCAAGATTCTTGAGAATACCACCGGCACCGCGAACAGCTTCGGATATTAAAAAAGATTTTGCAACTTCGCCATAGAGTGCCGTCGGATGAAACTGGATAAACTCCATATTCGCAATCTTCGCACCGGCGCGATATGCCATGGCAATGCCATCACCGGTTGCGATCATCGGGTTAGTCGTGTGCAAATAGACTTGTCCGCATCCACCGGTTGCGAGCATCACCGCAACGTTCGCCGAAATGATCTCCACTTTTTCACTACGTTCATTTAGAACATAAGCGCCATAGCATCGCGGCTTATGGTGTACTTTCTTTTTATGGTCGAGGCGTTGATGGTCGGTAAGAAGTTCGATTGCAAAATGATCTTCAAGTATTTTAATGTTTTTATGCTTGCTGATTGCATGCAGTAGTGCACGCTCTACTTCCTTACCGGTAAGATCATGGGAATGGATAATTCGGTTCGCCGAGTGCCCCCCTTCTTTGCCGAGATGGAGTTTACCCGATTTTTCACGAGTAAATTTTGCTCCGAGTTTCATCAAGTCGCGAATGCGGTCGGGTCCCTCATTTACTAAAGTCTCGACTGCCCCAAGATTACAAAGACCCGCACCGGCAACAATCGTATCTTGGATATGTGAATCAAGCGAATCGGTCGCATTGAGAACCGAAGCGATGCCACCTTGAGCATAATTGGTATTCGATTCGTAGCGTTCTTTTTTTGTGACAATGGTGATGCGTAGTTTGGTACGTGCCGCTACTTCCAGAGCAAAGAACAATCCTGCCGACCCGGAGCCGAGAATAAGTACGTCTGTTTCAATCACGGACAATAGAACAAAACATTTTAAAAACGAATGCCCCTCGAATTTCGAGGGGCATTCAGTCTAAGAAATACTATTGAGTAAATCTATTAGAAATGCACTAAAAGATGCACACTGCCAACTCCTATACCGATTGAAGTCGATGAAGGAACGTCAGTCGTACTTCCACCAGCGGTCGAGCTTGCTGATGCAGTACTAAAGTTAAGACCGTACTCAGCACCGATTGCTATGCCACGAAAGACATACCAATCAAAGCCAGCAAGTACTTCGATGCCAAAACCACTTGCCGAAAGCTTTGTTTCGCTGGTAGTAGTAGCAAGCGTGCTAATCTTTCCGCCTGTTTTTGCAACAAGATTTTTTGTTGTCGTTTGATTTGCTGATGCAAATGCTACTTGTCCTCCAAAATATGGAGAGATAGAATACACCGGTCTAGTGTGCAGTTCAATTCCCGCTCCAACACCAAATTGTGTGGTCGAGACTTTGCCATTCGCCGATTTAGTCAGATCAGCATCACCTTTAGAAGATGTTGCGAATGCTAATAAACCGCGAATAGCCAAATCATCAGAAATATAGAATTTTCCGCCAGCACCAATGACCTTGATTCCGTCTACTGTTCCCTCTCCTGGGAAAAGAAGGCCGGCAAGTTGCACGCCATTAATGCCGAGATCACTAAGACCGCCGAACGAAAAATACATTGCCGCCGAGCCTGACTTTGTGCTTGGTCTGATGATGTTCTCTGTTTCTTGTGCCATCGATGCAGTCGCAACGAAGCCCACAAGAACGAGAGTGACTAATAGTTTTGAGACGAAACGTATCATAACGTTATCTTTCAAAATATTAGAAGTGTACGATCAAATGAACACTACCATTGGCAATACCAATGTTGCTTGAAGATGGAGAATCAGTTGTCGTGCTACCAGCTGTTCTGCTTGATGAATTTGTGCCAAAACCCAGTGTATATTCACCACCGACAGCGATCGCATGAGTGAAGTAGTAATCAAAACCAGCCATCACACCAATACCAAGTCCACTGCTGCTTGTTTTGGTCTCGGTTGTAGTTCCAGCTGTTGTTGATGAATTTGTTGAACTCGAAGTTGCAAAGTTCAACTGTGCACCAAAGTATGGAGAGATCGAATATACAGC
>JANYDV010000170.1 GCA_025363505.1 Bacteroidota bacterium | reverse complement strand
CCTTGATAAGTTCTGAAGCTCTTTATTGGTGGCTTGATCGTTGTCACGTGAGATTGAATTACTTATCGTTTTACGCTTCTCACGGTGACGATCAATTTCTGTCTCAATCTCTTTTAGTGACTTCTTTTGGTACTGCGTTTCCAAATCTATCCGACGTTTTTCTGCAGTGAGGATTTGACTGTGCGCATTCTCTCGGGCGTTTGTTGGATCGCCCTGACCGAGCGAACGCTTCATTACTGAAAGCTGAAAATTCCTGACCTTGTCAGCGTAGGACTGTTCTTGTTTTATTCTAATGCCCAATTCCCTTTCGTGGGCTTGCGTTATCTTTAATTCGTTTTGCGCGGCTTGCTTCGCTTGCACGCCCAATTCCCTTTCGTGGGCTTTGGTTATTCTCGCGAGCGAAGCGATTTGTTTTTCTTGCTCCTTTTCGGCGAGCTGTGCGGAGCGGATACGGACCGCGCTGATATGTTTGGCTATTTGATCGGCGTGCTCTTTCTCTTTCTGCGCTAATTTTTCAAGCAATACAATCTTCTGCTTACCGTGCGTAGCTTCGAGATCAGAAACTTCTTTCAACGCCTTTGCGCGGAGCGCACCAACGTTCACGCCATACTGCTTCTGTTCGTTCTCTTGACGTTTTAATAAAGCTGTATGCTCAGCAGATTGTTTCTGCATTAAACCCTTCAGTTGAGCACTTTGATGTTCAACTGAAGGAATATTAAATCGTAAATCTATGGGGTTTAATTGTGCCATTATACTAACTCCTTTTTATTCCAGTCTATCGCAACGGCATCGGCGACGGCTTGCCAATCCGATTCATTCGCCGCGAAGAACTCACGTTTAGATTGTAGACCGCGGGCAATTTCTACTGATTCAGGAAGAAAAAATAACGTATGATCATCCATTTGAGTGATGGTGTTCAATAAGTGAGGGTTGCCTAAAGCGTAGAGATCAACTTTGCTGACTTGAAGCCCGTGACGCTGACGAAATAATTTGTAGCGTGGTGTGTAAGCAAGCAACGCCGCGCCGTGAACATCGCTGCCGTTTAATGTACGATTGACGATTCGCGTCTTTAGCGTTTGGGCAACGACTTTCTCTTCTTCGCGGTCGAAGAATGAGACTGTTTCATCCAATGCACGATATAGTTCGTCGAAGTCAATTGACACAGCAATATATCATTTTGGTTTGTTGCGCTCGTAATCATCATTAACCGCGTCATCCATCGCTGCTTTGATATTCACAAAGAGCGCGGCGTCAGCTTTACTCGTAAACGGGTCATTCACCAAGCGGACGAATACATCGTAATTCCCGCCCGAGAGTTTGTATGCTTCAATGAATTCCAAATACTCGGGCGGGATGTATCCTTTTAAGCTGACACCGGTTCTTGGCTTTCTTGAAATGGCTCCGTTGTTGCTATAGACTCCGAGGTTGGTGCCGTTTCGCTTTCGGAAGGATTCAAAGGTTCGCTCGATATTGGCAGCAAAGTCTCGATCTTCTCGTTTAGCGATTCTACCAGTGCTTCGAGTTCGATGATTCTGCTCCGTTCCAGGATCAGTTGCAACATCATCAAACTCTGAATAAAATTTGCGGTTATCGAGTCGATAAATTCGTCCTCCAGTTTGTCGTTGTAATAGAGGGCTTCGATTGGCGTAGCTCCGGCGGGCGTTTCAATGAAAAACGCCAGCAACGTTAGCTCAGCCTCGGGGCAACTCTTGGCGAAAGCATATATCCAGTTTTCGGTTTGTAATTCAGTTACCGGCAATCCAACGATAGAAAGTTCGCGCTGGGCGATGCTGGTGAGCTTCCAGTGCATCAGCTTCTCTTTTTTCTTGCCGATTGCCGTGAGCACTTTGTACATCACTCTCGGATTGTCAGGGTCGAGTGGTTTTAGAATGAATGCTTGTTTGATTTCCGACATAATGGTTTTCTATAAATAAAAGAACGGCGAACCCGTATGAGGAGCCGCCGTTCGAATGAATGAAATATTACAAAGGTTATTCCTCGGTGAATTCGATTGAATAGCCACACACTTCTCCCGCCAGTAAGGTAGCCCCGTTAAGGTTTATACACAGCAAGTCGGTTGCGGCTGGCAATACGATTCCCTTTGTATTTCTTTCGGTGAACGTCCAGACTCTTGTTGCTGTGGTATTCGCAACAATGCCGACTTTCGCGGCTCGAACGGTCCCGACGGCTGTACCTGCTGTAGGATTAGCTGAGTACTGGTTTAAGGTCGCTGTAACGGTATCCGTCGCGTCGTGCGGTACAATCGTCGGGTTGGTTGATGTTCCGCCTGTATTCGCGGTACTACGCTTAATAAGCAGCACATCAATAATGCCTGCAGCTGTGGCTGCGATTGTAACCTCAACCCTTGTCACTCTTACTTTCTTGGTTGAAGAACCGATCAAAGCAACGATATCAGTTGCTGCTGCTGCCGGTGTCAGAACTCCGCCAACTGAGAAGGTTTTCTTCTGACCTTCCGAATTTACGGAAAGTTGTCCGTTGGAATCGACGCGAAGTGCATACGCATTTCCATCAGCACCAACACCACCGACCTGCACGGGAGCACCTGCGGCACTCGCACTGCTTGAGGCTGCGCCTGCAATCAATAAACGACCCGAGGTATCACATAAAATATTGTATACATTCGTACCATTGGTACCGCCGATTGGTACCGGAGCAACAGCCGGATTATTTAGCGGTTGTCCTGAGTTTGTTATTCCTTGAACAGGAGTAGCTTGTAATATACCTGCCATTACTTATTATCTCCAGTTAGTAATTTATTAGCAACCGGCGGAGCAACTGATTTCTCAGCCTCAGCAACCGGCTCATATTGTTCTTTGAATGCAGCGTCCGACGGAGCGGTGATAATACCGTCGGTGTCGGTTACAATCATGTGCCCAAACGGTACTAAACCGATTCCATTAATATCTTCGTCTACTGCTGACCAAGTGTTTTTATCAGTTGGTTTAGCGGTTGCGTGTTTTGTTGCGTTGTATGGTGTCGCATTTACCGGACGGGCTTCAACGATAGCACCGTCCGATTTGCGTTTAAATTGTGCCATTAGTAGTTCATGAGATTTAGTGCAAGAACGAGTAGATCATTTCGACCGATGTCGACATTTGGAAGCGGTGCTACTGCAGCATCATTTGGATTTCGAACGGCGTGACCTTCAATCTCAACGTGTAAACCCATATCGCTATCACCGATATGAATGTTTTCGTTGAATGAAAACCCTGTTAATTGGATTAGGTCGCCGTTGTAAGTGTTCAGCTTAAGTACGGTTGTGCTCTCAAGCGACGTTCCCATAGCTGAGAGCAAATCGTTTGCGGACATACCGTCAAAGACGAACGTACCTTTGACCATCAAACGGTCATAGAATTTCATTCCGTCGTTGTAGTTTATTACACCTTCAGATTTGATTGAAAGATCACCCGAACGAATAATACCTTGTTGTGCCGTACCACCAGAGTTCGTTACTGTGACCGGTGCGCCGGTATTCCATCCCGGGACTCTAAACGAAGACTGCCCACCGATTGCATTGGCTTGAACGCCTGCGCTTTTCATCGAAACAGCAACGCCAGCAACAGCTGCGGCGGTGTTAGAGCAAAGCCAAAACCACTCAGCGAGCGTGATCTCTG
>JANYDV010000159.1 GCA_025363505.1 Bacteroidota bacterium | reverse complement strand
TGTTGATGGCGGAAATAGTTGGTCGTTCATTTCTACTACCAACGGCTCAAGTTCTTTAGTCGTAAGTAAACGAGGAACAATTTTTGTAGGTAACAACCCAGTGTTGATGTCAACCGATTATGGAAATACTTGGACTCCGAGAAAAGGGAGTTATGACCTTGATTCCTATTCATCTGCAATAGGACACCAGTGCAATGATTCAACGATATACGTTGCAAGCGAAGATTTTTCTGGGAACGGACAGCCATCTTCAACGGGGAAAGGTTATGGACAGTTTAAGGCTTCAACGGACGGTGGCGATTCATTCTTTGACATTGTAACTAAACCAGTTGGTTATATTAGTGGGGCAGTGACAACTTCTAAACATGCCGCATTTTGTCCTACGTTGAATGATGGTATCTATCGAACAACCGACAAAGGTAAAACATGGACCTCTATAGGTGGACCACCGGTGCAAAATGATTGCCGCTCGATAGCCGCCATCAACGATACGATTTTATTTGTGATTGATTCGCTCGGTAATCTCTGGAAAACCACGAACTGCGGCGGCTATCCGATCAAGGCTCCACCGCCTGAGTATCCGTTTGTGCAAGGAGCATCTATCACATCGTTACCTGCTTGTGATAGCGGCTCGGCGGTAGCAAAATTAATTCAAACCTATTGCCAGCCGTTGTTTCTGACCAGCGCAACACTCGAAGGAGTGGATGCGCCATATTTCACACTCGACCCCGTCACACTTCCCGATACATTATATCAAAACGATTCGCGCACATTCTCGCTCGGCTTCGACCCCAAAAAACAAGTTCGAAGTTTTTCAGCGAAACTTCATCTCAAAGGCAAACTCGTCTTTGAAGATGATACATTAGCCTTTGATACCCTCATTGATTGTAAAGCAAAAACCACACCAGTAAAACCAAACCTCACCGCATCAAGACTGAGTTTATTATACGATACACTTTCCACCTGCGGTACGTATCAAGATACGACGATCACCTTTACGAATAAAGGCTGTGATACACTTCGTATCATTTCGGGTCCGGGGGTTTTGGCGCCGGAGTTTACAATTGTTGGAACCTTGCAACTGCCGATTATTCTAAAACCCGATAGCAGTGTAAGTATCACATTTCGATTCAAACCAACAGCAACAGGTACATTCTTTTCATCACCAACTTTCCTCGCCGAGCAGCAGGGGTTGAAGCAGACGTTGAATGTATTTCTTGAAGGCTTCGGTTTCTATGAAGGTGGTGTGCTTTCGTATGCTCCGAAGCGCTTTGATTTTACGTCGTTGAGTATTTGTTCACGCGATTCGATGAGTGGGTATTTTACGAATATTGGATGTGATGTGCTGTCGGTTGATCCATTAACAGTACTAGGCAACCAAGATTTCACCACCCAAGCCCCAATCACAACTCGACAACTCTCGAAGGGTGATACGGTCACTTATAAAGTCTATCTCAATCCCGCACGCAAAGGTATTCGTCAGGGACAGATTATCCTTGCATCGCACGTTGCATCAGCAACAGCAGTTGATACGATCCCCATTACCGTTACTGTCACCGATGGCACACGAATACTCAACTCGTCTGCAACAGCACTCCACTTCGGCAAAACAAATCTTTGCGATGAACGCGATTCAGTATTCACCTTAAAAAACACCGGCTGTGATACAGTAGTGATTTCAAACGTTGATCTGCAAGGTTCAGGATTTACAACCAATGCACAAACGCCAATTATTTTATTACCCGGTCAATCACAAGACATCAGCATCAATACAAAGATTGATACACTTGGTGGCAAAACAAATAACTCAGCGGTTATTTCATTCACCTCTGATGCTGATAATACCATTAGCCCCATCACTCTTGATCGCACCTTTAGTTATCCGAAACGTTTTGATCTTTCGATGACCATTGACTCATTAAATGCAACAGCCGGAAGTATAATAGTAGTCTCGATCACCGGAGGTCTGGGACTGGGACAACCAAACTCGGGTGTGAATATCCTTGATGTTGATCTGACACTCAACGAAGATTTACTCGGCTACTTACAATATATCAGCCCTAACACGATCACCAGAACAGGAAAACATCTTACGATCACGGGTAACCCAGAATTACAATCATTACCAAACGGTAAGATTGTGGAGTTGCAGTATCGAGTATTTCTGACCAAAGACTCTGCAACGGACATCAC
>JANYDV010000127.1 GCA_025363505.1 Bacteroidota bacterium | reverse complement strand
GCCAGAAAATCGGCATTTGCCATCACATATAAGCCGGCAACGCCGACAAATGTAAACAGTAATGCAAACGCGGCATAAACGATATTACGGTGGATCGCCGTGACGGCGGCACCGACAACCGTAATGAATGCAAAGATGTAGAATATAAGATCGAACATACGTATTTTTTACTTGGTCATTTTTGAATACTTGCTTTATAAGGCAAGGCTTCAACCACAACTCTATCTTTTAACTGCTCAAACTCAGGGTCTTTGTGCACAAGAGTGGCACCGAGACGAAGAGCAAGCCCTGCAACACAACAATCGGCAAAAGACATTTTGTACTTTGATTTCAAAGTGCCGACGGTCTCTATTTCGTCGTCTGTCAATGCCACCACTGTAAGGGGCAATTCACGAATGATCTCTAAACGCTCCCTTGCAAGTTCTTCTGAGCGTTCATAACAAGAAGTGTAAAACACTTCCATCATTGAAACGATCGAAACATACAATTCATGTTTCGCATTTGAGGACTCGACGAGCAACTCCTCTATACGATCAGCCCCTGCTTCCGACTTTAGCAGAGTCAGGATAGCCGAAGTGTCAAGAACGATTCTTTGCAGCTTCTTTATCACGATCTTTTTTACGCTCTTGAAGAAGCAGTGCACTGACATCAACCTCTGTTGAAGTTTTTTGCAATCGTTCAATAACTTCACGAACATGCTTTGCACGCATAGCTCGCTGAATAGTGTCGTCATCAAATTTCACCGACAAACCAGTATCCGGAGGAATTGCTCCTAATTCCTTAATCAGATCTTTGGCTTGTAGATGTAAATAATGTTCCATTTCGTTAGCTTGCTTTGAACGGCGGTGGTTTGATACCACCGGGTTTTGCCATAAACGGTGGCGGTTTTACGCCCCCAGCACTTGGTGCAGCCGGCGGTGCGGTTGCCGTTGGCGCAGCAGGAGCCGGCGCAGAGGCTGCGGCTTTTGCTTTTTCTTCGGCTTGTTTTGCACGCTCGATGGCAAGGCGCTCTTCATCTTTTTTTGCATTGGCACTATGAAGCACTGCTTCATCGGCACCCATTGTTGCATAGTTGTAGATGAGATTTACGCGGTCGAACTCGCTAAACTCATAGACATCAGTCATACGAATACACTCAGTCGGGCACGGATAGGTACAGAGCCCGCAATAGCAGCACTTTGCAATATCAATATCAAAGCGTGTGACCCACAACGATTTTTTCTTGCCGTTAGAAGTCGTTCCGATATTTTCGCCTGGTATCACTTTTGCGGTATCAATGGTAATGCAATTGACCGGGCAAGCACGGGCGCATTGGTCGCAACCGATACAGTCGTCCATATTGACGTACAATCTGTTGCGTGCGCGCTCCGGCATCGGATAGCGATCTTCCGGATTGGGATACTGACGCGTAACTTTCGGCTTGAGCAAATGCTTCATGACGATGCCCATACCCTGGAGCGCCGTCGAAAGTCCTTCTTGTATGTCTTTAAAATATGCCATTGTTCAAAGAGAAGTGTTCAGCTTCTTTACACGATTGTTTCTGCATGGTCGTCTTGCCGTTCGCTTTCCTCGGGCATCAACATCAAGTTGATGATCGCGATGATTTGAATGGAATGTCCGACAATAGCCAGAATGTCATAAGGCATTCCGAGCATCGGCAATATCCATCCGGCAGCTGCAACCAGCGAGCCGAGAAAGAACGAGAGCCCGAAGATCAGGCGCTTGGTCACCGATGCCGCTTAATGAGCGAACCACGTAACGATCGTACCGACGAGCAACACGGTTGCCATACCGAACGGAATCATTACCTTCCAGCAAATATGCATCAGTTGGTCAACACGCAAACGCGGCAGTGTCCAACGAATCCAGATCTGTACCATTACAAAGAAAATTGCTTTCCCAAGAAACCAGACAAGCCCCATAACCGGACCGCCCAAAAATTCGCCGAACGGTGAATTCCACCCACCGAGAAATAATATCGAAGCCACTGCACTGACAACCAACATATTCGCATACTCTGCTAAAAAGAAGAGTGCGAATTTCATTGCCGAGTACTCGGTGTGATAGCCTGCAACAAGTTCTGATTCTGCTTCGGGAATATCAAACGGCACACGGTTGGTTTCGGCAAGCGATGCAATAAAATAAATAAGAAACGCGATCATCATCACCGGCGCCAACGCCCAAGCAGTTGCACCACCAAAGCCCGCAAGATTTTTTGGTCCGCCAAAAATAAACCAGTTCTGGACACCGCCTTCTTGCAATTTCGAGATTGTTTGCAAGTCCATCGTACCGGCAATCATCACGACCGAAAGAATCGCCAGACCAGCGGGAATTTCGTAGCTGACAATCTGTGCAACCGAACGCATCGCACCAAAGAGCGAATACTTATTATTCGAACTCCACCCTGCCATCAAAATACCGACTACCACCAGACCGCTGACAGCAACAAGATAAAAAATACCGACATTCAATCTCGCTCCTGCGTACATTGCCGAGAACGGCAAAACCGCAAAGCCAAGATAGCTGCCGATAAATACTAAAAACGGAGAAAGATTATAGAGCTTTTTATCAGCCTGCGTTGGCGTAATGTCTTCTTTTTGCAAGAGCTTTAGAATATCAGCAATTGGCTGAAGGATGCCCCAGGGTCCGACACGCATTGGTCCCAAACGATCTTGGAGCCATGCCGAGAGTTTCATCTCGGCTAAGATTGCGAAGAGTGCATAAAGCAAAATAACGACTAATGGCAATGCACAATACACTACCACTGCCAGCACATCTGCCAGATCGCCCTTGCCCAGCAAGCCGATTAATAAATCACGTAATCCGTCAAACATCAGTACGAATTCCTCTTAAATTTTAACGATCCACTTCCCCCAGCACGATATCAATCGAACCGAGGATGATAATAAGATCAGCCATCATATATCCGCGCGAGATGATCGGCAGTAATGATAGATTGACAAATGCGGGCGAGCGTACTTTGACGCGCGCCGGATTAATGCCGTCTTTCGATGAAATATAATATCCGAGTTCGCCGCGTGGGTTTTCGGTACGCGAATAAATCTCGCCAATGGCTGGCTTGATACGTTTCGGCACAGCTTTTTGTACGTCGGTCTTGTCATCCTGCGGATATTGTTCGAGTATCTGCTCAATGATATTGAGCGATTGCTCCCACTCCAACATTCTGACCCAATGGCGATCAAAACAATCGCCGACGGTACCCATTTTTCCGGTACCGACAGGAATATCAAACTCGAAACGATCGTAAATAGAATAGGGATCATCACGACGCAGATCCCACTTGACACCCGAACCTCGCAGCATTGGTCCCGATGCGCCGCAATTAATAGCAACATCAGGCTTTAAGATGCCGATATTGATCGTGCGTTCTACGAAAATTTTATTGAAGGTCAAGAGATTATTGACTTCGGCGTGAGTTGCGCGGTTTTTCTTGACGAAATCTCGACACATCTTCAGGACATCAGGATGCAAATCATGCGAAAGCCCGCCCACCCAGATATAGTTGTATAATAGACGTGCGCCGCAAGTCTTCTCGAACATTTCGAGAATATCTTCACGATCACGGAAACAATACAAGAAAGGAGTGAAGGCGCCAACATCAAGACCAAATGTACCGACCGCCACTAAGTGCGAAGCGATACGCTGAAGCTCTGCAAACAAGACGCGGATAAACTCAACTTTTTCGGGTACTTCGATGCCCATCATCCGCTCGACGGCAAGTGCGTAGCCATGCTCGGAGTTCATTGCGGCGAGGTAATCCATACGATCAACGTAAGGGATGACCTGCGGATAGGTCATTGCTTCGCAATGTTTTTCGAAGCATCGGTGCAAATAACCCAAATGCGGAATGACATCAATGACCAATTCGCCATCAAGCACTGCTTCGAGCCGAAGCACACCGTGTGTTGACGGATGCTGCGGACCGACATTCAAGATCATTTCTTCGGTCTTGATGCGGTTTGGCTCGACACGCTCGGCAGGGATAATTTTCACCGGTGCCGGAGCGATCGTTGTCATGGTTCTATTGAAAAGCTCTGACATTAATATCCTACTTTCATACCTCTGTAAAACTCCGGTTCTTTGTAATCTTTGCGAAGCGGGTGCCCTTCCCAATCGTCATCAAGAAGAATACGGCGCAGATCGGGATGCCCATGAAACTGAATGCCGATCATATCCCAACCTTCGCGTTCGTGCCAGTTTGCGCTTGCCCATACCCGCGTGACTGTCGGGACAACCGGATGGTCGATAGGCACAGTAACCTTGAATGCAAAATGGTGTTTGAACTTCAGAGATTCCATGTGATAAATAACCGACAAGGTTTTATCACCGTTATCATCGCAGGACAAACAATTGAGATTGTCAAATTCGAGAGTCGGTTCGTCACGCAAGTATTGGCAGATCTGTGCAATCTGCGAGTACTCGACAATATCGGCATAGGAGCTGGTGCGCTTCATATATGCACTGCCGCCTTGCTCGTGAAAGCTGCCGATCGCCCCACCGTAGGTGGCTTTGAGTGTGTCGAAAATTTCTTGGTTGGTCATAAGCTTAGACAGCAGTACGAGCGATAGATTGTCTGCGAACTTTATCCTGCAGTTTCATCAACCCTTCGAGCAATGCTTCGGGGCGTGGCGGGCAACCCGGCACATAGACATCAACAGGAATAATACGGTCAACACCTTTGAGGACATGATAGCCATGTTCCCAATACGGTCCGCCACAATTGGAGCACGAGCCCATCGAAATAATATATTTCGGATCGGGCATTTGTTCGTATAATATTTTTGTGCGTGTTGCCATTTTTAGGGTGACTGTACCCGAAATGAGCATCATATCCGATTGGCGTGGGCTTGGGCGAGGGATAACCCCGAAACGACCAATATCATAGTGCGAGGCAGATGCCGCCATCATTTCGATCGCACAGCAAGCCAAACCAAAACCCATCATCCACAAGCTCGAAAGCCGCGACCAGTTCAGCAATGTATCCACACCGGTAATAATGATATTACCGGAGCCAAACGGATCATCTTGTTTATTGAGTATTCCCATAGTCTATATATACATCTTATCGGTTGCTCAAAATCTTCTCACTTTGGCTCCGAATCGGTCGGAGCAATCTTGACTCTTAGTAACTCTTTCAACCCTGTCATTCTGAGCGAAGAATCTAAAGGGTCAAGATCAGTTAAACTTGAAAGTTCAGACCCTTCGCTCGTGTCGCTCAGGGTGACAACCTTCAAGTGTTGCCTCTACATTTTTACGCCATTTCTTCAACCGGCACCGGAGCTACTGACTGCGGAGCGGGTATCGGGCTTGGCTGTGAATGACGGCGATTTACCAAATCATCGAAGCTCGCAATGTATGGTTTCGGGCGTACCCAATCAAGGTCGCCTTTGACCCATGCGTAAGCAAAGCCGATAATCAATATCGCCATAAAGACCATCATTTCGTTATACGCAAGCCAGCCCATCTGTTTATAGACGACAGCCCACGGAAACAGAAACACGATCTCGACATCGAAGAGAATAAAGATCAGCGCAACAACATAAAATCGGATATTGAATTTGATCCAGCCCGAGCCGATAGGATCTTCACCGCATTCATAGACCGAATGCTTCAGGACATTTGCTTTGGTCGGGCGGATGAGCATATTTGTGAACAGCCCACCACCGACAAAGACAATCGCTAAGAGAAAGAAAGCAAAAACGTGACTAAATTCACCAAGCATAATCGTTTAAGCCTATTATAACAACGTAATATGACTACCTATTATGAGATTATACACAAAACAGTATTCACCACGAGAAAATGCCGCTCGAATGTGAACATACAAATATACGAGTTGTTAGAGCCGGTGACTTCAAGTCGAGGAAACTTCAGAAAAACAACGACAAACAACCAATGACTATTTTACTTGTGATTATTTTCTCGTCGAAGCCGAGATAATGCTGTGCAAAAACACATCCAAGCGGGTTTCATTCGTATATTTGCAGGACTACTCACGACACGGAATAATATGTCAACCCACAATGCTACGGCTTCTATGATGACCACTACCGAGAACGTTACGATTGAGCTTCGTCAGGGCAACATTGCGCTGCTTGATGTTGATGCGGTTGTTAACGCGGCGAACGAATATCTCAATCTTGGTGCGGGCGTTGCCTGTGCTATTCGCGAAACCGGCGGTGAGACCATCCAAAAAGAATGCCACGAGATCGGCTTTTGTCCGGTCGGGTCATCGGTAATTACCAGTGGCGGCAAGATGATAGCCCGTTATGTTATTCATGCGGTCGGACCAATGTACGGCGAAGGTAACGAGAACGAGAAACTCCGCTCGGCGATTAGCTCGGCTCTGAAACTGGCTGAAGACAAGGGCTTGAAGTCAATCGCATTCCCGGCTATCGGCGCAGGTTTTTTTCACTTCCCGATTATTGATTGTGCAAAGATTATCATCAGCACAATTAAAGACAACGCACCGACACTCAAGAGTGTTAATCACGTTATTATCTGTTTGCACGACGACGCAAAGATGAAGATATTTGAAAACACGCTGAATGCCTAAAGGTTATCAGCGTTTGATACGGTTCATACTATAGTGTTTTAATGCTTCGACAAATGTATTTGCGCGGATCGGTTCGTTAGGTCTTGAAATAGTTGCCAACGGCATTGTTTTTCCCATTACACGACGAATTGCAGTACTCGGTATAATACTGGTACCGGTTGTGTCGTGCCTGAGTGTCAGATGAGTCTGCACAAACGGAGCCTCGACTATTGCATACGATTGCTTCAACAATTTTAAGGGTGTGCTTTTTGGCAGATCATTAATGATCGTCTCCATCATTTTATTATCATCAAACATCACCGGAAGCCAACCGTTTTTGGCGTGCATAAAAGTAATGGTCGAGCGGAGCGAATCGCCAAGGTAGACAGGATAAGCGCGTCGATTGAGCTTGATAATTTGTGAGTCAATCGGCAAGCCACATTTCAAAAGTGAATCTTCGCGTAAATAATAAATATCAACTCCTTGATTGGTATCAATTCGTGCGCCCAATACATCTTGCGGATTCTTAAAACCAAGATTAGTATCTTGTCCTTCGATCACAAATTCTTGCAGCATCTTGAGTGCTGTATCATAAATCGTCGCACCGGGCGGCATTGGTTCAGGTGCGCGAGTGTACTGTTGCGAAGTAATAATAACAACCAGCATCGCAATACAGCAATATGGTATGAGTACTCTGATCATCACTAATTTCCTCCGAAGTTGAGGCTATGAAAATCGTAGCCATGACTGTTATAAGCATAATCAGTATACCCCGGGAAATCAATGCTCGGCAAGTTGCGATACTCGGCATACGACATAATCCGATGTCTGCCAATGCCAACAGGCAGCGGATCATTCACCGAGACCCAACCATGAAAAGAGATATAACTAGAGTGTGGGCAACCTTCGGCAACAAGATAGTGTCCGCCGGTATTACCAGTGGTGTTTGTTGTAATACCCGTCCAATTCCATTCAAACGCAACAGGCTTGCCACTGGTGATCTGTGTCGAAAGTGCTTCCCACGAAAGTGCGATATTCGTATCGGCAATCGAATATCCAAAAGCAGCGGCAAATGGGGTGCTTTGCCAATTGCACGAAGCCGTAATCGTATCAGGAAGCGCATTGCAATCAATCGTACACATACTTCCCATATACTGCTGTACTTCTTGACACTGAGTGATGATCGGAGCATTGGCGTTCACCTGATTGTGATAGTAAGTCGAGATCATTTCCGTTGACGCCGCCCAACACCATTCACTTGCCATTTGAGGTATCAGCGGAACGTGGAGCGAGTTTGTATTTATTTTCGCTGCGGGTTTGATAAAACTCGAAAGACTGAAGACCGTCAGTAACAACAGCAAGAGGATGTACCCTGCTCGTTCGATTGATCTTGCCATTGGTTGTTTCATAGCGGTTTGTGGTGGTCACGGTGGTGAAAAAAATTGTACTCTTCGATTCAAAAATAAGCAATTTTTCGATGACATTTCTAAAACACAAATGAGCCGTTAAATCAATTTTGCGATTTTCACGAAGACGCACTTTTTTATCCTTATCTTTGTAGCTCATTCATACTCTTTTTCACTATTGACCAATAACACTATGGCAACAACAGTAACGACATCACCATTTACCTCGCCAGGAATTTCGTCAAGCATGGCGGCTTTCCAGATGACGCTCAATCCGACATCATCAAGCAATAGCGCCACATTGCAAATCGGAAATTCCGGTAATGGTTGTTTCTACGGAGCGCTGTGGACCAACGACCCCGTTGCAAACCCGAACCCAGCGAATTGGAATCAGGTATCGAACTATCCGGGCGGAGGTACACCAAATTCCTATCCGGTAACACCAAACCAAGTATTCTATATTATTCCGATGTTCATCACTTCAGGGGATGTTCCATCAAACAACTGGCAAAAATATGCTCCGGGCAATTGCACAATCAATGCCAATGGAGGCGTGAACTGCAGTGCCGGTCTGCAAGGACCAGGGGCGACGAATATTGTTATTACACTAATTCCAACCGGAGGTGGGGGTCCTGATGCATAAAATATTCTCGTAACATATTTCTCAACCCCTCTTTTAGAAGACTTTAAAAGAGGGGTTATTTTATACCGAAAATATTTCTCCAACTATTTTCTTGTGATATAACTAATTGATGACTTTCACCTAAAATTTTCTTTAATATCATGATTTTATCCTCAAACATGTTCTGAGCTTTTGTATAAGATTTATTTTTATATAGAGTAATAGCAAGGCTCAAGTACGAATTGACGGTTTCATAATGATGCTCTCCGAGTACCCTTTCTTTGATGTAAATGTTTTTATAGTGCATCTCTATTGCTTTGTCATATTGTAAGGTTTTGGAATATAAAACGGCCATAGCAAAGTACATTTCACCCGCTATCTTATGAACATTTCCATATATTGATTCAACGAGGGAAAGATTTATTTTATATTGATCCTCTGCTCTTGTTACTTCATTCCGATCTAAATATATCATTGCAAGATTATTCATAGGCGGAAGCAAGTGTATGTGACGCTGTCCATACAGCCGAATATACATCTCTAATGAGCGTTTGCAAAATTCTTCAGCTTTAGCATAATTTTTTTGTAATTCGTACATACTCCCAATATTGTTCAAAGTACCCGCAATTTCACCATGGTCATTTTTAAAGAATGTTTCATAGCGTTGAAGTACATCAATGAAATCTCTTTGTGCATCATCCAATTTTCCTTGTGCATAGTGGATTGCAGCAAGGTCATTTAAACTTCGGGCAGTTGCAGGATCATTTTTGCCAAGTAATTTTTCTCTTACACCGACAGCACTCTTAAATAATGATTCTGCCTGAACAAAATTTCCGGTATTATAAAATAGCGACCCCAAGTCATTCATCGCTTGTGCTACTTTCAGATTATTTTCTCCGTGAAGTTTTGTTTGTAGCGTGAGTGCTGTCCTTAGTTGGTATTCTGCTTCTTTGTAACTTGATGAGGCTACGAGTGCATCGCCGAGTTTGCCTGAGAGATCGGCGAGGTGTTGTGTGTCGTTGGGGTGTTCGGTTTTGAATTGCTCTATTGCCTTGTGATAGGTCTCGGCAAGATCGTCGTGTTTTTGTAACTCAACCCATAAGCCGATCAGCTCTTGGCGTCGGTCTTCGTCAAGGAGCATTTCGAGCAACGGGATATTAGTAATGCAGTGCTTAAATTGCTCGGAGTCGCCTGTTTGTTGCCATTGCCACGGCTCTTCATCGCGACGGCGAATGTCATAGTTTGTGGTGGCAAAATACTCGGCGGCAGTTCGGTGCGTATCTTTTTTTAGCGCGTCAGTATTTGCATATCGTTCTTCGACGGCTTCGCGTAAATAATTATGAAAAAAAGTATATAGCCCTGTGCGCTGCATCAGATGATAGTCCAGTGCAATCAAAAATTCCGACAGTGCGAGCTGCGTAAGTTTGGTAATACCGAGAAGCTCGGTTTGTGACAGCCCATAACGCGACGCAAAAATCATTTGCATAACCGAGCGCACCACCTCGCGACCGTGATCATTCTCCATCCGCTCCAGAATTTTCGAAAAGAGATCGCGCTCGTCATTCGAAGCAAGGTAGTTTGCCAAATGCAATTCGAATGCGCCAAACCTACCAAAGACTCGAAGCTCTTCGAGTAGTGTGCGAAGGAAGAGCGGGCTTTCGCACTTCGGGTCCTCGGCTATGACATCAAGTTGGTCGTCAGAAAGTTTTTTGTGATAGCGCGATAAAAATTCTTCGGCTATTTGACGGCGCATTGTTATCGAAAGCGGCATCAGCTCCAGCTCATTCCATTGATGCTTGCGAAGCTGGTCGAGTGTTGGTCCCGGAATGGTCGAAACGATGAGCCGAACATTTTTTGGGATAAATTCGGGCAGCCAATGCAACTCGCCTGCAACGCCAGAGAGTTGATTGAGCGCATCAATAGCAAGCAAGAGTTTTTCGTGCTGTACTTTGGCAAGCCACTCCGGAAATTCTTCGCGAATGCGTTGGTCATCGGTCGGAATTTCGTCATCGAGTTTGTAACGATCTTTAATTTCCATCATTACTTGTCGCATTACATCTTCGGGATCGCTTCCGGCAGCAGCAGCTCCGATAAAATGTTTGATCACAAATGCGTCGGGATATTTTTGCAAATGCGCATCACACAAATATGCCATCAGCGCACTTTTGCCCAAACCCGAACGTGCATTCACGATGAGCGGCGGATCGTCGGACTCGAAATATTTTTCGAAGCGTGAAAGATACTCAGGGTTTGCGACATAACTGCGAAGGCGATTGAGCGAGAACGCCGTGTGCGGTGCGCGTTCGAGATCGAGCGGTGATGGTTCGTACTCGATGGGATAATCGCGATCAAGTAATGAGAGCAAATCGCGATAGACTTGTTCGCCCAGTTCTTCGGGTTTGGAAAAAGTACGATACGGAAGATCGTTTTTCTTGATGTTTGTTTTTAATTCATCGAAACGTTCGCGGTCGGCTTCGGGAATTTCTTCGAGCTTGGAAATCTGCTCATAAAAAAATGATTTGTCGTGCTTGTATGGTCTGATCGCTCCGCAGGCGATCTCCATTTCGGTCACACTTTTATTTGTCATCGCATATTCGCGAAGCCATGGATAACGCTCGAAAACTTCGGTGTCTTTTTCAAGCTCTTCAAGATCGGGAGCCCAGCCATAGCGCGAACCAAGGATGCCAATAAAATAGGGGCAGCGATCAATTTCTTCGAGACAAATCCTGACGACTCTGCCCGAGCGCGATTCTTCGGCGGTGATGCCCCATCGTAAATCAATCTCGGTAAACTCGACGCCGCGCTCGCGGCACTTCGCACGAATACGCGGAAATACTTTTTTGATCAGCACTTCGCGCTCGGGCATTAAATCACGAAACGTCGAAGAAAGAAACACACGAAACTCTGCGTTTTGCATAGCCATCCGGGGATGATGAGATAAGCAAACTTACGAAGAATACAACCGATATATACCACATCTAATTATGAGAGCATTCTCACCGATGGGTATAAATAATATTTTACTGTATGGCATTCCGAAAAAGGCAGATTCCGATCTGCCTTTTTTTATACTAATGCGCCGAGTTCGAGCCAGCGTTCTTCTTTGGTGGCGATTGTTTTTTCGATAGTTTGTAATTCTTCGAAAAAAGGAAAATTTAGAAATCTTTATTTTTATTTCGTATATTTATTAAATATATGATTTTGACTCAAAAAAAACATATCCTCTTAGTAGTTTTTTTTACAATCTGCGGGAGCGGATTACTCGCTGGATGTGAGGAAAAAGAAAATCCGATAAATAATCAAGATTCAGCCAACACCATTTTACTGAATGCTGACTACGGGAATGGAATTTTTAAAGGAAATTTTCCCCTCAATATCTGGAGCGGTGATCATAAAATATACGCAACCAGTCCTTTGCGATATTATGAGCTTGATGAAGTTTTCCATAGAGTCTATGACTCTGTATTGTTTTTTTCCGGAAGTAATAATACTGGGTGGCATTTCGGCATCGAAGGCATTATATATATGCGATTCAATACAGAAAAGTCAAAGTTATTGTGCGTAAAATCTAAATTCAGGGATGTTTCCATGGGCAATATTGAAGAAATAGACATTCAGTCAATGTCTATAAGTATATTATTAGATTCGACAAACAATGTTTCGAGCGCACTTTACATCAATGATGATTCAATTATTTATTACTCTTATGGTAGTTACTCTAAAGTAAATACCTTGCCTATAGATGCTGGATATTATTTATACGTACGTAGCACAGGAAAAAAACAGATTTTATTACATAGTATTTCTTCTCTTGGACCGGGAGAAATTATTAATGGATTTGATTATAACGCTAATCATCACAACCTGTTAATCCCCTCCACAAGTTCTGACCGTGCGCCCTTATTGATTGAATTCAAACTCAGTAGCAATCGCATTGACACGCTTGCCCTACATTTTCAGTACAACGGTGATGTATCACGAAGGTGGTATATCTTTGTACGATACAATCATAACGGCTCTAAAATTCTCTATAATTTATACTCGGCTAATTCACTAAACCCCAACAATTTCAAGGGTGAAGAAAGTGAAACTGGGATAATAGAAACGGGAACTTATACAAAGAAAATCTTAAAAACGAATCCATTTTCTTATTATCTTCGGGCTAATTGTATTTTTCCAGATTGGAGCCCCGATGAGAATAGTATTGTTTATGGAAGTGCTGGCATTACTGATGATGGTTATTTGTCAAATTTTTACCAACCGACGATTTTGAAGACAATCTACTAACCAATTCATCCCAATAGTGATGGGGTTTCATTTTTTTTTGAAGATTGCTATCTCATACTAATGCGCCGAGTTCGAGCCAGCGTTCTTCTTTGGTGGCGATTGTTTTTTCGAGCGCTTGCAATTCTTCAGAGAGCGATTGTATCTTTGAGTAATCGCTGATATTTTTTGCGAGTTCGGTTTCGATCTCGGTCTTTCGTTGTTCGGCGGTGGCTATTTCTTGTTCTAAAGAGCCGAATTCTTTTTGCTCTTTGTAGGTAAGCTTTCGTTTTTTGTCATCAGCAGGTTTCGGCTGAGTTTTCTCAGTCGCTTTTTTATCTTTTGCTTTGAGCAGATCATCGGCTTCGCGTTGTTCGGCTTCTTTTATTTTTAGAAATGCCGTATAGTCGCCGGGATAGTCGCGGATGCGCCCATCGCCTTCGAAGCGAAGGATGTGATCGATAGTGCGATCGAGAAAATAGCGATCGTGGCTAACGACAATCAAGTTGCCGGTGAATTCATCTAAGAATGATTCGAGTGCGACGAGCGTCGGGATGTCGAGATCATTGGTTGGTTCATCGAGCAATAAAATATTGGGGTTGCCCATCAAGATGCGCAACAGATAGAGCCTGCGACGCTCGCCACCGGAGAGTTTGCCGATTGGTGCGTATTGCATTTCGGGCGGAAACAAAAACCGCTCAAGCATTTGTGATGCCGAAATCGTCGAGCCATCGGATGTCGGGATGTGCTCGCCGCCTTCACGAACGTAGTCGATCATTCGTTGATCGGGATTGAGCTCGCGGCTTTCTTGATCGTAATAGCCGATCACCACCGACGAACCGACTTCGACTTTGCCTATATCAGGCTTTGTTCGTTCGGTGATCATTTCGAGCAACGTAGTTTTGCCGCTGCCGTTGGCGCCGATGATGCCGACACGTTCGCCCCGTGTCATAATATAGGAAAAATCGCGGACTAATACTTTGTCTCCATACGACTTTGTGACTTTATCAAAGTCAATTGTTTTGGTGCCGAGTTTGCGGGTGACGATTGTAATTTCTATCGTTTCTTTTTCGCGCTCTTTTGGTGCTGCCATCATATCTTCGGCGCGATCAATTCTGGCTTTTTGTTTTGTCGTCCGCGCTTTTGCTCCGCGACGGAGCCAAGCGAGTTCTTTTCTGATGAGAAGCTTTAGTTTTTGTCCTTCGACTTGACGATTGAATTCAAGTTCGGCTTTGCGTTCGAGATAATAGGCGTAGTTGCCATCAAAAATTTGCGAAGTGCCGCGATCTATTTCGAGGATGTGATCGGTCACCCGGTCGAGAAAATATCTATCGTGGGTAACTAATAATAATGCACCGCTATAGCGCGAAAGATATTGTTCGAGCCACGAGATTGTTTCGGCATCGAGATGGTTGGTCGGTTCATCGAGCATCAAGAGATCGGGCTGCACGATGAGCGCGTGCGCCAGCGCAACACGTTTGCGTTGCCCGCCCGAAAGCGTACCCATTTTTGCTTCGAGATCTATTACACCAAGTTTGTTGAGGATTACTTTTGCGTTGGTCTCGATTTCCCATGCGCCGGCGGCATCAATTTTTGCGCTGAGTTCGCTGATCGTTCGTGCTAGCGCCGGGTCGTCGTGATTGTGGGTGAGTTCGTTGAGGGCGGCTTCGTAATCGTGTATCAAACTAAGAGCATCGGAGCTGCGCGAAAAAATTGCATCGAGCACGGTTTCGTCCGGCTCGAAGTGCGGGTTCTGCGGCAAATAGCCGACGCGACTGCCTTCGGCAACATCTACC
>JANYDV010000120.1 GCA_025363505.1 Bacteroidota bacterium | reverse complement strand
TGTCACTTGTACAATCGGTGATAAGGAAATGATCCCAACTGCGCCATTGGAACACGACGTTTTTATTTGAGTCGAGTTCTTGTACGATTGCCCCAAAAACAGTTGCCGCGGTATCAGCTTTCGGGTCGCCTGTGATTGTTTGCATATTTACAAACTGCGCATCGTAACTGGCTATCAAAGAATGATTGTTGCTGAGTATCTGAAAATCATGAGCATCAGTGGGATAGCCATTGCCACATTGAAAGCTATCAATCAATTTGTAGTTTGCATCAAGCTCATAGTACACACAAAAAGAAATTCCCTTTGATTGGTCTCCGCCGGCAATCCTTTGGAAGTAGGTAATAGAATTGTGAACCGGTTGAACTTTGAAATCACCCATTGAAGCAAATGATGGGGTTTGTTTTGAATAATAATTCGCGCCCCAGTTTTCAAAGATCATTGCAGTATTGACAGGTGCGGGTGCCGGTGGTGGCTCGGCAAGATTGAAATTTATTGCGGCAAGAAAAAATCTTCCGGCTGATGGTTTAGTGTTGAATGTAATGATAGGATCGGGAAATTTATTTGCCAGCGTTTTGAGAAGTGGCAAGGGTTGAATATTGGTATTTGTGTTTAAGTGCTGATGAGTTTCTGAATACTCCCTCTCAGAAAGTTTGCTCGCGGCGGCGGATCTCTCGGCAAAACTCATTTTCGTTGTATGAAAAGAGAATTCATTCAAGAGAATATTTTCATCCGTTGATCCGATATCTATTTTGGCGTGAACATTTTCATCCAATGCAAACAGATGTTCCGGCGTTACGATAACAGTCTCACCATCATCACTCAAATGAAACGTTGCTTGTTGAAGCCCTGATTTACTGCCGAAGATTTCTGCTCTCAATGATGAGAGAGGGTGGCTTTCAATGAACATTTTCCGGAAATGGATAATGAATTTGGCTTGCTCGACGACATAATCATCACCATTGTTTGGTGATTGATAGACCACTTCATGAGAACGAAAATATCCTGATGTTGCCGTAGCCGATCCAAAAATAGAAAGGCAGAGTAAAACGCTTAAAACAATAGTGGTCGTAGGCTTAGACATAATCTTAGTTGTAAATTTTTGTAGCAATCGTAAACAGTAATGCCATTATATATGACACAAAAAAACGCTCAAATGTGACAAATTAATGCTTTATACGCAAAAAAGCCCGCTGTTGCGGGCTATTTCGTATGACGACCTAGAAAGTGTTAGGCAGGATTTTATTGACGAACTTGCAACAAATTGGTTGTCGCAATACCATCAACACTGACTTTAACATAGTAACTTCCAGTTGGCAGCGATGTTGTGTTAATCTCAGTTGTGTATTGATCCGAACCGATAACGCCACCTGATGCTGCGGCTATCTTTCGACCCAAAACATCAAATAACTCGGTCAAAATAGTAGATCCGACTTTGGCATTGATTGATACTTTGACTGTTGCGCCGCTCGAAGCTGGATTTGGAAATAGCGATACCGAAGAGATGTGCATAACTTCACCATTCCCGGTCTGTTTGACTTCAGCTTTATCAGCGAGATCGAATTTAAAGGCACGATAACTGATATTGAGTAATGGCAATTTTGCTTCGAAGACAATATTCCCATTCGGATCAACTTCGGTGACTGCCGGAAGAATGGTGTCTTGAACAATACCCCAGCCGATCACTGTGTTGCCATTCGCTAATCGCTGAGCATTGCCCGCGGCAAACGTAAAACGATTCAAGGGGTGACGAAATTGCCACACTTTATTGACAGTTTTTAATGACTCATCAATCGTGAATTCCATTGCTCTGGAATATGGCGGTTTATGAGCATTGCCGTTATCCCAAATCGTCATGTGACCGTTGGCAATACGTTGTGCGTCGTGTTGATGGGAGATAAACACCTTCTCGGTATCACCCGTAATGGTGAATTGATTGTTTTTTCCGCCGAGGCGCCACATGATATCACCTGTTGTGCGATTGATCTTTGTTACTTCGTCCATATTGCGAGAAGAAACAAGAATATTGCCATCGATGTCTTGTTTGAGGCTGTTCCAATGTGAATAGTCAATTAACTTGCCGGTATCAGCGATATCCGCGGCATGATCAGTAATCTTAAAATGATCCCAGCTTTTCCATTCAAAGACTACATTTTTGTTTTGGTCAAGCTCTTGAATGACTGTTCCGAATACCGTGGCATTTGTTTTGGCATTTGGGTCAGTGACGACT
>JANYDV010000106.1 GCA_025363505.1 Bacteroidota bacterium | reverse complement strand
GTATTTCGCAAGAAGATCAGTTTGCCCCGAAGGCAACGTTGATCGGGAATGCTCACGACATCAATGATCCCGCGGTGATGCGAGAATACTTCAGGGCTATTAGTGCGCAGAATATAAAACCCGCAATCAGAAACAAAGCATTGTTGCGTGTGAGTACGTTATTATGGTCGCCTCTGGAGCGACTGGCAAATTCTTTTAAAACAATCTACCTTTCCCCTGACGGTGTCTATTCGCAAATATCATTTGCGTCACTTGAACTTGACTCAAAAACACAACTGATAGATAAATATAGAATCGTGTTGCTTGCAAACACTGCCGATCTTATCCGCGATTCTTCTGCTTCGCATCATCAATCAATAGCGATTCTTGCCGATCCTAACTATGAAACCACAACACCATCGGAAACATCATTGGTAGCATCTCCGACATCGGTATCTGCTCTGGTGTTGGAACGCCTGCCTGGAACGAAAGTCGAAGCTCTGAGTATTTCAGGGCTTTTTAAAAATGAAAACTGGCAAACCAACACTTACCTCGGAGCCGATGCAACCGAAGCACAATTAGAAAAGATACATCGCCCCGGCATATTACACATTGCGACTCATGGGCGTTTTTCTAAAAATAGTCAAGACACCTCTAAAGCATTCTTACAAATTTCTTCAACGACTAATGGAATGGTCGGAAGCTCGTTATTCTTGGGCGGAGCCAACGTAACACTTCGAGATGGTGGTAGTAGTAACCCATCAAATGACGGAATACTGACGGCGCTTGAAGCGATGAGTTTAGATTTAGAAAATACAGAACTTGTCGCATTATCTTCATGCGAAAGTGGCAAAGGAGTGATCGAACCCGGGGAAGGCGTCTTCGGACTTCCGAGGGCATTCCGTACCGCCGGCGCGAGGAATATTCTTATGAGTCTCTGGAAAGTACCCGATAAAGAAACATCCGAATTAATGTCGTTATTCTATAAGCACTTACTCGAAGGCTCCTCAAATGTTGATGCATTACGGGATGCGCAACTTTCGATGCGCGCAACGGTAAAGAAACGCTACAACAACGATATTTCACTCTATTGGGCAGGCTTTGTACTGATAGGATATTAATTGATCATAATGTCACAGATTATTGCTGATAATCGTTTTTACTGTATGTTAAAGTTACTCGTGAAGTCACGTCTGTTCCTACTCTTGGTGACACTAATACTGTCATCGGTTTCTGTGCGTTCGCAAAGTCTGCAAGTGACTTTGAATCTTTCTCCACACCCTTCGATGCGAATTTCTGATTGGGAAAGCCATCGTGAAACAGTGTCTCTTGTCGTGATTAACACGGGGACAAAAACCATTTCCGCAAAAATTAATGCTATCCTTTCGCTCAATGGCTCTTCGGTTGCAAACTCAAAGCTTGATGCGATGCCGTTGCTCAGCATTCCACCCGGGCAGAGTACTTTTTTTGGCGGAGATCTCTTCCCGCAAAATGCAATCAACTTTAATGGCGAACTGAGACAAACAACAATACGCAGTGGCATGCTTCCCGAAGGTTCGTATGAGCTTTGCGTCTCGATGGTTGGCGGAAATACCGCAGAAATAAATGTATTATCCAACCACGATTGCCGATCGTTTTTTTTAGCAAAGTACTCACTCCCTACATTGTTGCAACCGACGGATGGTTCATCGGTCGTTGCAGGTCTCGAGCCTACAATACTCTTTAGCTGGACCCCACTGGTGCCGTCACCTTTTGGTAATGTGAATTACCGATTAAAACTGGTCGAGCTGCTTCCTTCGCAAGATCCTAAGCAAGCGATCCTCAATAATCGACCATACTTTGAGAAAGTAGTTACCGCTGTTCAGCAATCAAATTGGCCCCAAGAAGTACCTTTGCCTCCTGACGGAGGAAATTTCATCTGGAGTATACAACCTGAAGATGCTGATGGCACGCCAATTATTATTCCCGAGCGATTTGCTGAGCCTTTTAAGCTGATCGCGTTGCCGTCACATGATCGATGTATGAAATTATTATCAAATATCACTGACCAAAAAAAGACATTGATTAAGACTGAAGAATCATATTGGTTAAGCTATAGCAGATACTTACGAATCTCGAAAGAATTGCAAAATGCTCAAGCGCGGGCTGATGCTTATGAGATTAAAAAATTGGAGAAGCAAATCGTAACAGCAGAATCACAAGTTGCGAACCTTAAACAAAGCCACGAAGACTATCGCAACCGTTATGATCAAGCAATAAGCAAATATAAAGAGTGTATCGGAAAATAAAAAAGACGCCTACCCTTTCGGTACTTCCAGAGGTCGCTCACGATGCAAGAGCATCCAGTCGCCGCTTTCACCAAGTGCTTCTGCGCCTAATTCAAAAATAAAATTTGCCGCATCTTCATTCCGTTTTTCGTTCAAAAGATACGTGAGATACTCTTTCGCTTGCACAAACATTACTCCCATCCGTTCGTACTGTTTAATGTGCCCCACCAAAGCATTACGTTCGATGTAGCCCCCGAGCAACGCCGCCGTTATCGGAGCAAGACCCGTCGCAACGACAAGAAAGTCTTTTATTTCATGAGGAATGGTGATTAGTAATTGTAACACCGCCAAGCCAACGCCCACATAGAATAATAAATTAATACTGCGTTCAAGACGATGGAGGCGGTAATGGTCTCGTTTCAGTGCTTTTGGGTAATATTTTGCCTGATCCTCGACCCACGCGTGCAACACTAGATTCAGACGTTCAGAAGTTTTGTCTTTATCAGTCATATTCGAAAAGACCAGATCGTTCAGAGGGATCGCCGCTGTTCGCATCGCGAAGCGAATCCAATCCATTTCGCTTTTTTGTTTTCGAATATAGTAATCACCCGCTGTATGACTGAGATTGACAAACCTCCAGAAAAACTGTACCCGCAACCCCTCGGCAAGTGCGCGATAGTCAAGATATTTTGTTTGATAATGTTGGCGTTTTGCGTAACTATACCAAATAAAGGCAATGAACAATGCAAATAAATAGCCGCCCAGCACAAAGGAATTTTCGTGATAGATATGCGCGTAGAGATCAAAACAAATTGCGGCGCTAAAGACAAAAGAAAAGATACCGACAAACGCCCGTCGTGTATGGCGTTGAAAATATGTGGCTAACGAATCAGCCGTACTATAGTGATCAGCAATCGTACAAAGCTCTAATGACAGATCAGTTGTCTGCAAATCTCCGAGCAAGTACCCCTCACTTTGTTGCTTGCTTTCCAATAATTGAGAGGCATGTTTTTCGGTATCGTCATTAAAAAGATCGATCTGCTGAAAAATTCTTTCGAAAGAAATTTTCGCTTCCTCGTAACTGCCATAGCCGCGCGGGTAATATTTCTTCACGGTAAAAGCAGCTCCCTCAAGCACAGGATTTGTCTGTCGGGGTGTGAGCACGTGATAGACCGGACCGGTCTCTACAGGGTCGAGCGGGCTTTGCGCTTTGCCAAAAATTTTCGGAATACCTTCGAGCTTGTAACGAACAACTTTACCGGTACCACCGACACTATCCAGAATCTGACCGTCCCACAGTGCTATGAGTATCTGGCTATGCTGTGCATGATAGGCTCCGACTTGTGCATATTGCAAATCGCGGTCATGCCCGTTTTGTTTAATACTTTCGGCAGTAACATTTTTTACTAACGGTAGCGTAAACCAACTTTTCGATGCAGCTACCATCCGATCAAATTCTTGACGCGACTCGTCACTCTCAAAATCTGTTTTGTAGAGTTCGGGTTCGAGCGGTAGTGGGCATACCAACGTCAGCCCCATTTCAAGCGCCACTTCTGCACCGATACGATCAGCCCCTTCGGCAAGGGAGGAGAGAAATGTCAGTGGTGTATGCGGATAGAGTGATAGTAATTCGCGGAAAATTGTTTCGACGCTATGTTTGAGCTGGCTCAAATCTTCGGCACGAATATCACGATGCCCCGTAATACCAACGACTATTGGCAGTGTGTTGATCGTATGTTCTATAGAATGATTAGGCATCGTTGTTACACCGCACGTTTACCTTGTAAAAAAGATTCAACTTCCTCCACATTTTTCGGACTTCCAACGACTAATGGCACACGTTGATGAAGTTCGGTCGGCATAATCTCCAATAAACGGTTTCCAAGACCATCGGTTGCTCTGCCGCCGGCTTGCTCGACGATGAACGACATCGGATTTGCTTCATAGAGCAATCGAAGTTTACCTTTTTTACTTTTTACATCAGCAGGATAAAGAAATACGCCACCATATAATAACGTCCGGTGAATATCTGCCACCATCGAACCGATATATCGCAAACTGTAAGACTTTTTTTGTTCTTCGGGAATGTCTTGTTTAACCCAGTCTATATATTTGCGCATTTCGGGCGACCACTTCATATAGTTGCCTTCATTGACTGAATAAATACCGTTGTGCTCCGGTATGCGGATATTATCGTGTGAAAGCAAGAACTCCCCGACCGATGGGTCGAGTGTAAAACCATAGACTCCGCGCCCTGCAGTATAGACCAGCATCGTCGAAGGACCATAGATAGTATATCCGGCGGCTATTTGTTTGTAGCCCGGTTGTAAAGCATCTTCGACAGTGCCGTCGGTTTCTTCGGCGGTGACTCGGCGATGTATCGAAAAGATCGTACCGATCGACACATTTGCATCAATGTTCGACGAACCGTCGAGCGGATCGAACAATAAAATATATTTGCCTTTGGGGTATTCCTCCGGAATGGCGAGCAAGCCTTCATTTTCTTCGCTTGCCATTGCACAAAGGTGTCCGCCATGATCCATTGCACGAAAAATGACATCGTTGGCAAATTCATCAAGCTTTTGTACAACTTCGCCCTGAATGTTCTCGCGGTGCGTGGCTCCGAGGATATCAACAAGCCCTGCACGAATAACTTCTCGATGAATAATTTTGACGGCAAGCATCAAGTCGCGCAAGAGTGCTGAAAAATCTCCGGTTGCGCCTTGCGAAGCTCGTTCTTCTTCAATTATATGGCGCTCGATGGTGATGACTTTATTCGACATACACGAATTTACGAACTAACTAATAGCACGCCGTAAAATACTTCAATTATTTCGTTCCGGTATGACCAAATCCGCCCGCACCTCGGGACGAATCCTCAAGTTCGGTCGCTTCGATTACATCGACTCTCTCGTATTTTGCTATAATTAATTGAGCAATACGCTCGCCGCGTTTGAACTCAATAGTTGCTTTGCCGTGGTTGATCATTAATACTTTCAGTTCGCCGCGGTAGTCAGCGTCAATTGTACCGGGAGTATTCAAGCAGGTTACGCCGTGCTTGAGCGCCAGCCCACTTCGGGGTCGGACCTGACCTTCAAAGCCTTCCGGAATTTCAATAGCTATGCCGGTCGGCACGAGTTTATATTCGCCACTTTGAAAAGAAACATCTTCCGAACACCTTAGATCCATACCCGATGAATGATCGGTTGCGTAGCCCGGAAGAGCTAAATCATGGTCGCTTTCGGGTGAGAGTCGTTTGATTTTTAATTGCATTTGATAATAAAAGATGAGTTACTATTAATATCAAATTTACGCTTTTATAGGAGGGTTGAGCCGTTTTGGGGATAAGCCCCCTTTGCTCTTGCGACGAGATATTTCTTACACGCGGCGCTATAATATGTTGATATATATTGAAATACAGTCAGTAACTTCTGGCTCCTCTGTGTGTTGCTTCTAAAAAAAATCGACCGGGACATTCGCAGACTTGATGCATAAAGGCTACTGTGTGACTCCCCAGACGTACAGCAACCCATTTGCAAACAGCGACTCTGAAAAGGCAATGATCTCCTGACGCCACGAAGGCGGAGAAATTTTCCTACTCAGAGTCACCAAACAAGCCCGGACTATTCCGGTCAAAATCGTAAGTCAAGGTTTGTACCGTGTGGGTCTCAGACTTTTCAATACAAACCCGACTTAAACTATCTTCAATCAAATAACGTATGGAGACCGTAGCGGTGTGACAAAAATATTTCCCCTGTGACAATATTCTTCTGAAACTATCCCGTCTCACATCCTATTATGAAGTCTATAATAATCATTTACGTAGAATGTATTCAAATATCAGACCAAAATTCTTTGTTTTTTTGCTTGCAATAGCCTGTTTGGGGTCAGCACAAGCCAAAGTGCTCGTGCCCGCCGATACGACGCCAAAAATTACTGTTTCGACTACTGTTTTACAATTTGGTAATGTCCGTTTCGGGCAGACAGCAAGTCTCTCATTTACTCTAAAGAATACCAGCGATACACTCGTAAAATTGAAAGGTGCTGTTGATACTACGCTAAAGCCTCCATTTACAATCAATGGCGGAGCGGGATTGTTTAAGCTGGACTCAGGACAATTTATTACCGTTCATGTGGAGTTTACCCCTATTCAGACAGGATCAGTAACTGATTCGTTAGTAATAACGAGCAACAGCGGCTCACCTAAGAATAGGATCGTCATCTACCTTAGTGGCTATGGCTATATCCCTGATACAATAGTAAAAATTGGTGTCACGCCTTCCACACTCAATTTCGGCGTTGTTTATACCGGGCAATCGAAGAGTTTACAGTTTGTTGTAAAAAATACTACCAATACGCGATTGCGCCTCACCGGCAATATCTCGAATGCTCACCCTCCGTTTGCAGTAACGGTGGGTCTCGGAAATTTTCAGCTTGACAGCGGGCAATCTCTGCCTGTGACTGTAGCCTTTGCACCAAGTGTTGTCGGTATTTACAATGATTCTATTATTATCAATAGTAATACTGCCGATGGTTCGAAGAGGATTGTTCTGCACCTTGTAGCAAACGTCCACTCAAGTGATGAACTCCTTCCGGCAATCGACGTCTCCGCCGACACGTTGAATTTTGGACAAATGACAAAAAATACCGGATTTAATCCGTCCTTATTTGTAACCATTAAAAATGTATCTGATTCCGAACGCCTGCTCATCGTAAATCTTCTGTTCCCTCATGATCCATTCCAAACAATTGGCACACAGGATCATCTTGAACTCCATCAGCGCGAATCGCAGGAAATTCAGGTGCAATTTACTCCAAAAGCGATTGGCACATTCTTTGATTCGCTGGTCGTTATTTCAAATGCACCAAAATCTCGGATCGCTGTCTATATGAAAGCGAAAGTCATTTCCACGATAGATGGTGTAGATCAAAACGAACAAACAGGGCTCACGTTGATTGGCACATATCCGAACCCAACAACAAACCTGATGCTTTTGCAAATTCATAGTGATGTTATCGCAACTTTCAGTTGCACCGTAAGCGACCTCACCGGAAAGAACGTCCTTACAACACCGGTCTCGATTCTCAACGCCGGCAATAACATTCTGCCGTTGAATCTTACTTCATTGCCACAAGGTTTCTATCAAGGCAGAATTGAGGGACTCGGAAAACCAATGCTCTTTAAAATCGTCGTGACGAGATAAACGATAACGATTAAATTTACAAATCCTCGGAGAAACACTCTCCGGGGATTTTTTTTATCCGTACTGTACCAATAGCACCCCTGCCAGAGCAAGCACACCACCACCGAGAAGCTCCGGACTGAGATGAGCAAGCCCCAAAGAGAGTGCTAAGATCGTCGTCAGCACCGGTTGTAGGTTTTGAAAGATCGCCACTTTACTCGTCGCCAATTTACCCAGTGCATAATACCACAGCACATAATTGATACACGATGCAAAAATACCGAGATAAAGAATTTCTTCCCAAATTGTGAGATCGAATTGGCTAACCAATTGAATATCCAACGTAAAGAGTCCGAACGGTAGATAAAGGAATGCACCGATAATCATATGCTGTGCCGTTACTCGAAGTGCCCCATATTTAATAATTAACGGTTTGCCAAGCATGGTAAAAAGAGACCAAGCTATCACGGCAACAAAGATCAACATATTCCCTTTGGTATTCTCAGAACCAAATGATGCACCGTGTTCTAACATGAGAATGGCTGTCCCAACAAAAGCAATAATAATACCGGCAATTTTTTTCCAATTGGTCTGCTCCCAATGTACTCTGATTGCCAAGAGAAAAACAATCGCAGGTGTTAGTGCATACAGCAGAGCACTATTGGCAGGGGTAGTGAAGCGTAGTCCTTCGAGATAGAGAAATTGATTGACAAGAATATTTAACCCGCCGAGAAGAAATAATCTCCCGATCTCATTTCGCTGAAGACCGAAATAAATATTAAAACGCTTTTCTCTCAGCGCAACAACAATATACAGTGCAATAGCGGCAATCGAGGCACGAAAAAGCAGTAGCGTCGGAGCCGCGACAAGATGCACCGCATCGCCACCAATAATGTGGGTTAAGCTGGCAATTAACTGCTGGATAACAAGCCAAAAATAGATCAAGGTATTCGGTGGTTTTGCTTATCGCGCATTCGCGTCATTTCGAAACAATAACACGATAGAGTTCCTCTGCATCATGTTCAAAAACAAAAGATTTTCTTGCATCGGATATAATTTTCTCGCGTAAGGAAAGATCTTCGCAGCGTGACAACGCATTTTCCAATTGCGAAATGATTTCAGTGTCACTGTTTTCGTCGGCATATAATACATAATCGCGATTGACCATAGCCGATTTTACTTGCATCAGAGGGCTCGTGACAACCATAAGACCGGAATGTAAATACTCAAAGACTTTGCTCGGCAACGCAAGAGCATAACTACCGGAGCGACGATCGATCAGTGAAATACCGACATCCGCTCCGCGCAACAATCCGATGACATCATCGCTCTGCGCCGGACCATAGAACAATACGGTATCTGCCAGTCCCTTCTCTAAAACTAATTGTTGCAGAGTAGATTTTAGAATTCCGTCGCCAATACATACTAACACGGCTTTGTCTTTCATTTTTGACATCGCCATAATAGTCATTTCCAACCCACGATCTGCTTGTAACCCGCCGACATAAACAATGATCTTTTTCGCATCGGCAATAGCGAAATGTGATCGAAGAGATATAGTTGTGGAAATACGTTCTGAAAAGGCAGGCATATTTTTCACCACAATTGATCTTGGCAGAAACGAATGTACTTTCAGTAGTGCATTCGCATCAAGCGGTGCGGTTGTGACAACAACGTCGGTCTTACGAAGCCCGGTCTTTTCCCACCATTTCCAAAATGCTTTGACGAAAGGTTTTTTCTCGACCGTCGGAAGTGCTGTGTAAATCTCCCGTGCATCATAAATGAGTATATCTTTCGAGAGAGCTTTTTTTATCCGTGCAGCAGCTCGAAGTGAGTAGAGATCGCAAGCAAAGAGTATTTCTGCGCTTGATGATCGTTGAAGAAGACTCAGCAATGCCCGATGATATTCAAAAAACCTTCTCGGACCTGATCCATTTCGGAGCGGGATCCACTTCACGGTTATGTCTTCACGAACATACTCCTCGATTGATCTTGGGGCACCATAGATCAATTCAACCGTCCACTCTTTTGATCGGAAATATCTGATAAAATTCTGTACTCGTCGGTCGTACCGTGGGTCTCCGAGAATAAGAAATCGGATGAGAGGCGTTTTAGGTTGTTGGTAGTGAGCGTTCACTATTTGTACTGTTTCGACATGGTCGAACGGAGGAGCCCTCGCGAATCGAACTTCTCTTTAAAGCGAATCAACGACAATGCGGGTGTCATTGGGTTTGCATCGTGCGTATCCTGAGACACCCCGATATCAACGAAGGCATATCCATTACGTTGAGACCAAGTGGTCACGGCATCCATCAATAAATAAATTGGTTTGTATGCATCAAATGCATACTTGAGCATATGATAAAAAATAAGTGTGACTCGTTTGTTCGCAATAAACAATAGTGATCCCGCAATAGGCTCGCCATGAATGCGAACAAGAAAAAGCTTCATCAGATCAGGAAGCAAGTTATTGAGTAATAATAATTCCTCAAGTGTATGTGTAGGTTTCGCATCAAACTTGGCTTTATTCTCAAGCAAGATCGGAAAAAATTCTTTCAATCCCCTTTCCATTTCTTCTTTCGGTACTTCTTCGATTGTTGCTTCAGGGTGCTCGCGCTTGATTCGGCGGATGTGCTTACGTGAGGTTGCTTGAAACCGGTCGAACGGCACCGAATCTGTTTGTAAATCTATCGCGTGACTGATATAATGTCTTTGATATGCATAGCCATTATACAACAACGCAAAATCGAGATTTTGTGTGATGATCGGCTGATAGATTACCGGTGCACTGGTGATAAAGACTTCGCGGACATTCTTACTGTTGATGTATGCTTCAAAAGCATTCACGATCGCAAGGGCGGTATCTGCACTAATATCTTCAACAACAAACGACCCATAACTTGACCCCAGCGGCGATTCATAGATATGTCCGTTGTCTTTGAATCCACCCGGTAATAATGCTACCAAGTGCTCGTTGTGATAGAATAACAAGTGATGGAAATCGAATTTGCCCGACGTATGATATTCGAGAAATTGCTGTTGATGGAATACTGTTCCATTCATCGAACGTAACACAAAGCCGTCCCATACGTCTTTATGAAGAGACGGATCGTACTCGACTACGGTAATTGTATGATCGTTGACGTGTTGCAGATCGTTCGGTGGCAGTGTGGTTGTTGTCAGTGATCGGCATATAACCGACCTCAAATCATAAGCCACTAACAAATTCGCAAGTGTCTAAAATTTCATCTTTGTAGGGCTAATACTAATCCCTCGTAAATTTGCATATATGAATAGATTACACATACGCCCGATTGGCTTGATCATCACCTGCGCTCTGCTGTTGAGTGGATGTCTCACAGCCAGCCATAAAGAAATGCGCCTGTCCCTCAATAACGATGGCAAAAGCGGGACTGGGACAATACTCTTTAGCCATATCCATTCCGAAGCGACCGAGGATACGACTGATGCTACAAAAAAAGATTTTAATTCACTCATCAGTGAATACTATCAGGGCAAGAAATTCGAGATGGCAACAAAGGGGATAAAAAACATCAAGAAACGACTCTATCTCGATGGAAAAGACCTTATGGGCGAGATTACTTTTGACTTTGTCGATATTGCCGATCTCGGATTTTTTCGCTACAACGGGCGCGGTCCATTTCTGTATTACGTGCTTGCCGACGGATATTTCACCAGTGGGCAGTTCGAGGTCTCGAATGGCTCATACGGAGGTGAGAAAATGCCGGTCGTCTTTTGGGACGAAAACTCGCGAGACTTCTATGTCAAGGTTGGCTTATCGTCACCGCAAAGCCCCGAACGTTCTATTATCCCGCTCTATCAAGCATGGGTCAAGAAGTAATCAGATCAGGGTAACAGAGCAGTTAAGTAGTTAAGTTATCTCGTTCTCTTGAACAATCTCGTGCATAAAATAATACTTGATCGTTCGAGATTATTCTAATCATAAATTGTTTTGGGAGTGCTTCGGTGATATAGTTTACTGTTAACCGATTGCAAGCTACCGAACCGTGAAGTGTAACAATATTTCCGATCGCATTTTCACTCCGCGATGCCAGAAGAAGAATGTTTCTTGCCAGATGATTTGCACCTTCGCGAATAATACTCAGGGCGGATGGATCTTCGGCAGATTCAAATACTAACGAAGCAAATGTTGCAGGGTAGAGTGAATGAGCATAGAGTTTCGACCGCAAGACTGAAAAATCTCCATTCGAGATTTCATCAAGTTGCGCTTTGAGCAAATGAAAGAGTTTACCTTTTACTACGGCGCCGTCGGAAGCACCGGCATAATGTTTCAGTGCTTGTAAACCGATCCAATATCCACTTCCCTCATCGCCAAGTAAGCGCCCCCAGCCTCCAACTTTCGAAATGTTACCATCAACATCCCGAGCAATTGCGACGCTACCGGTCCCGGAAATTATTACATATCCGCTTTCGCCGTTTCGATAGGCAGCTTTGAGTGTAAAAGATGAATCACTTTCGATATGACAATCAACTTCATTGGGGAAAAATATTTTCGAGAGCTGTAGCTTATACTCATTGTTTTTCAGTTCGTCGCTTGCGCCGGATAACGAAATAGTGATATATGCTTTATCCCACAAATCAACTGAGCACGTCTCGGTGATCATTTGCTTCAGTGCTTGCGCCGAAGCTTCGACTCCGATATCTATATATTTAATGCTCTGAGGGAAATCACGACGAACAATAGTACCGTCAGAAGTTTGAATAATAACACGCGAATTTGATCCTCCTCCATCAAAACCTACAAAAATCACCCTTTTGCGAGCATCAGATATGCGAAAAACATTTTTTTCTATCATTCCTTTAAACCTTTTCGTATCTGTGGTGTCATTCTCTTAACAGAACGATACCGTTGTTTCATTCATAAAACACAGATGATTATGGACAGAAGAAAGTTTCTTGTTCGCTCAGGAGCCGCCATTGCGGGCACCGCCGTTATAAACCCGTTGATAGCTCGTGCGGGTTCATCTGAAACCGAGATACCCGGTTATGGAGTCTCCGGGGCAAACCCACAACCGTTGCTTACCCAATCGAACGATTTGTCGCCTTACACCGGGGTTTGGGGCGACCCGCAACTACGTCACCTGCTGAGACGCTCAATGTTTGGGCTGCCCTATACGCAATATCAAGCCGCCGTAGCACTTGGCTCGATGAATGCCGTCGTCGCAAAGCTTCTGGCTACTTCGCCACTCCCTGCACAACCCGGCACGTGGTGTGATAAACTCAACCAACCTGATCGTACCATTACTGACCCCGCTAAACTACTGATAGAATTCAACAATAAGCAACGACTCAATAAATATATGGAGTTGAGTTTGCAAGGTTGGTGGTTTGAGCAAATGAATAAAGAAGATCTATCGATCAGAGAGAAAATGACCTTGCTCTGGAGCAATCATTTCGTTACAGGGTATGATTCGGTCAAAGCTCCTCAATATATGTACACCTATAACCAAATGCTTCGCAAGAATGCGTTGGGAAATATGAAGACGTTTGTATATGAAATGGCCACCGATCCCGCAATGCTGATCTTTCTCAATGGAAATCAGAATACATATCAAGTAAAAAACGGGAAGGTGATCAATAATGCCAATGAGAATTTTGCTCGTGAATTGATGGAGCTTTTCACCCTTGGCTTAACCGATCCGAAAACAGGAGAAAAGAATTATAGCGAAACTGACATCCAACAAGCAGCACTCGCACTGACCGGATGGCAACCGACGCAAACGGCGCCTTTCATCGGTCAACTCAATCCATTACTCCATAATACCGATTCAAAAACATTCTTTGGGCAAAGCGGCAACTTCGGAATGCAAGAGATTATTGATATGATCTTTGCAAAAAATGGCGGCTACAATGTGGCGTACTTTCTCTGCCAAAAGATTTATGCGGCATTAGTCTATTGGGTTCCGAATACTCAAGTTGTCGATGCAATGGCAAAAAAACTGATCGCAAGCAATTGGGAAATAGCGCCTGTTCTTGATGCCCTCTTGAAGAGCGCACATTTTTATGATAGCAACGTCATCGGCTCACAACTCAAAAATCCTGCAGAGCTTTTTGGTTCGTTGGTTCGTGAGTTCGCCATTGCCTTACCTGCTTATGACGGCGCTGAACCAATTGACTCAGGCAAAACAGATACGCAAGGATCGATCATCTATACTGATCGTAATCCCACTCATACCTACCTCGTTGTAGCAATGGGTGTGGTGCTGGGTCAGGATTTGTTGAATCCGCCAAACGTCAAAGGTTGGTCAGGCGGACATTCATGGGTGAATACGGGTACGTTCCCTACTCGAAAAGTTATAGCCTCTCTTGCGGTTACCAACCCGATTTATTTTAATGGGAATGCCCCTCGTGCAAAAGGTGTGAAGCTTACATTCGACCCAATGTATTGGGTGCGCCTGATACCGAATGCCGATAAGATGACCAGTGCGCAGATGTCAAATGCGCTAACCGATGCCTATCTCGCATTTGATCTTGGTCCTATCGAGGGCGAAACCGAACGCTATGTTATATCCGGTGGACTGCCGGAAGTTGATTACTATCTCGACCCATCCAAAGTAGCCCAAAGCGCACAGGTGATCGCCACCTTGCCGGAATTTCAATTAGTCTAACATTTAGAAAGTACTATTATGAAACGTAGAGATTTTTTGAAATTCGGCGCAAAAGCCGGTATCGCTACAACAGCACTTCCGGTAATGCTCGGTGGTTTTCCGTTGCGAGTTCTTGGCAAATCGCCGTTGCAACAATTGCTCGCAACCAGTGCCACAGCCAATGACAAAATATTAGTCATTGTTCAACTCGCCGGTGGTAATGATGGACTCAATTGCGTTGTGCCATATACCGACCCGCTCTATAAACAATATCGCCCGACCCTCGGGCTTGATAAGACCGCAAACGGCTTACTGGTGTTTTCCGATCATGACACACTAGCCCTTCCGAAAGAAATGGATGGTATGCATTCACTCTATATGAGCGGCAAGATGGCACTGATGCAAAATGTCGGGTATCCCAATCCTGATCTGTCGCATTTCCGTGGCACTGATATTTGGAACACCGCAACCGATGCAAGTAAATTTAGCAACACCGGTTGGATTGGCAGAATGCTCGGCATTCTCAATCCTGATTATCCACCGGCTGTTATTCCAAAAGATAGTGCACCGCTTGCATTGCAGTTTGGAGCATCGCTTTCAAATTTGTTCTTTGCTGAAAATGGCGGGACGGGTATTGTTATCAGTCAATTCCCGGATAGCACTTCTCCGTCAACGCATTTATATGACCCGATACCCTCGAACCCAACGATTGCTTATCAAGAGCTTGACTATGTGCGAACAATCGAAAAAGAAACTGAGGTCTATAGTCAGTCTATCGTTGATCGCAAGGTAGTGGCAAACAAGGTAACATATCCTACAACCGGCAAGCTTGCCCCACAGCTTTCGGGAGTTGCACAACTTATTGCCAGTGGTTTTTCGACCAAGATCTATTTGGTATCGCAAGGGAGTTATGATACCCATAGCAATCAAAAGACCGATCAACCCGCATTGCTTGGTGAATTATCGGATTGCATCAAAGCATTCCAAGACGATCTCGAAGCATTCGGTCTTGCCGATCGTGTTGCACTAATGACTTATTCCGAATTTGGCAGACGCCCAATCGAAAATGGATCAGGCACCGATCACGGTACTGCCGCTCCGCATTTTGTGATTGGTACACAAGTCATACCCGGCATTCGCGGTCACGATCCGAAACTCGCAGCCGCGGACTTGCTCAATAACAATTTAGTATTCGAGGCACAACACGACTTCAGAAATATTTATGCATCAGTGATGTATGAGTGGTTGCTCGACGGAGCTGGTGCTGATAAAGATGCACTGATTAATTCCGTGCTTACTGCATCAGGAAGTTCGACCTATTCGACAACTTCTTCATGGACAAAACTTGGTATCTTCAAAGCACAGTCGACCGGTGCAGTGGGCGATCAAGCAACATTTGTCCCGGGGTTAATGCTGATGGAGAATTATCCGAATCCTGTTTCATCACAAACCACAATTGAATATTCCCTTCCGGCAACAATGCCGGTCGAGCTTGGAATATTTAATACCGCCGGTGTCGAGCTTGAACGCATCGTAGATGCTCGTCAGGAAGTCGGCAATCATCGTGTGACATTCCAGGCTGCGAATCTGCCTTCAGGCACCTACATCTACCGACTCAAAACAGCATCGGGTGTCGTTGCAAAACGAATGGTGGTCGTGAAGTAATAATCTGTTTCGCTACAGTACTATTTAGGAGTGCCCGGTTTGGTGAGGTTGATAAAAGAACTACACGTCTGTTTATCTGCTTCTCTCGATCGGGTGTTTCTTTATTCGGGAAACATTCGTGTCTCGGCGTAGCGGGCAATAAAAAACAATGAAATGCCAATACTGGCATAGAGGTATTCATCTCCCATCGAATTGCGCATCACACCCGCTACCAGACCTACACCAGTCACAGCAATCCCAATAGCTTCTAAAAACTTCAGAACATTTTTCATCCGCTTACCAAAATTTCCAAAATGAACGACCTTCGATCTTCCGAATGAGTTCGTCGCGGGTCGAGCGATACTTTACTGCGAGCTTGCCATTAACTAAGACCACCGGTATTTTGTCCCAATACTGTTCATAGAGTTCATCACCTTTTTCGATCTTTACAATATCAAGATCAAAGTCAACATAATCTTGCGCGGCTTCAAGCTCGACAAATAACTCGTCGCAAAGCGAACAACCACCTGGTTTCGTAATAAATTGTACTTGAGGTAATGCCATAATTATTTTACGCTCTGTAACGGTTGTGGTTTCTTACGAAAAAAGAAGAATATACCAAGCATCATTAATCCTATCGATATCCACTGCGCCATGGAAAGTGAGAAATACAATGGATTAATACGGAGAAATTCGACTAAGAACCGTTCAGTGCCCATAAAGATTAAAGTCATACCGAAGAGTTTACCGAGATGCTTCTCGTACTTTTTTCTTCGTGCCCAAAGGACTAAAAAACAAACTGCGGCAACGATTGTCTCATACAGTGGTGTCGGATGACATGTCACGACTTCATCAAATCTATTAATACGTTGCCCCATTGCATCGGTACCTACTTGAATCGCTCTGAGCGAGTCAAATTGCCACAACGCCCTCTCTTGTGGATGCTTATCAAAATATTCCTCAAAAATTGCTGTTGGCTTTGCCGTACCTTGCGAGTAATGCATTCCATAGGCTGCGGTTGTGGGGATTCCGTAATCACCATCACCGGCGAGCTGACACCCGATTCTGCCGATACCATAGGCGAGTAGCACGACAGGGGCAATCATATCTGCAAATTTCAAGAACGAAACACGATGCTGACGAAGGTAAAACAATATCCCCAGCATCGCAACAATGAACCCACCGTAGAATGTAAGACCCGAAGCCGAAAAAAAAGTTTTGATCGGAGCATGAATGAAAACATCCCAATCCTCAAAGATCGAAAAGATTTTTGAACCGGCAACACCACCGATGAGTGCGATCATCGTAATGGTCGTGACCATTTTTTCGTTCTCGTTACGGCGTTTTACTTCTTTGGCAAAGAAGTAATTGGCGGTCAAAAATGCTAACGCCATCATCAACCCAAAACTATAAATAGTGACAGGTCCGAGCTTGAACAGGATCGGATACATTATATTTGTTAAAGTGAAGTGATCAGAAAACACCCGGCACCCGTATGTGGTTGCCCGTAGAGACAGATTATAAATGCTCTTTGATGCTAAAGAAAACAATAAAACACTATAACGCAACCGGTTTGTGGGTGGTAATCTTCGTCACTGCACTCGTGTGGTTTCGAGCCACTGGTGTGCTTTATACATCTGATGATTATCAGTACCTCCATCACTTTGCGCCGATGAGTTCGGTCGGCGATGTCCTCAAACAATTCGTCACCTCTGACCCAAACAGTCTATATTGGCGCCCATTGGCAAGTGCGCTTGCCGTTGCCGATTTTCTTAATTGGGGTTGGGACGGTCGAGGTTTTCATATTACAAATTTTATTGTTCATTTGTTGACGACTCTTTCGGTCTTTTGGGTAGCAAAAAAGCTATTCCGACTTTCGGAAATTCAATCACTGTTTGTGACACTTTTTTTTGGAATTGCCGCTTCACACGAAGCAAATCTCCTCTGGGCAGCCGGACGAACCGATTCACTCGCGACCCTCTTTCTCTTGTGTACCCTCCTGTTCGAATACATGGCAATACATCAATCGCGCAAACAGTGGCTCTACCGTATTGCAGGAGTGGTCTGTTGTTTATTGTCATTACTGTCGAAAGAAATAGGAATATTTTTACTGCCGATGCTGCTATTTCTGCCAAGCGATGGTACAAGTATTCGCAAACGCCTATTACTACTATTGCCTTATTTATTCGCTGTTGTTGTTTTCATTATTTGTTGGTTGCATTTTACTACGGGCTTGTCAGATTCGCCTATATCTTGCTCACCAAGTGTGATAACAATGAACACACTTTATACCATTGGCTATACCCTCATTCCTCTTGATTTTTCACAAGCACTATCGCTCTTGAATGAACAGAGAATGTTACTCATCATTCTGATTACCGTAGGGTTAGTGGTATTTTTATCTACTATTGTATTCATACGAAAATCTATTGTCTGGAAAAAGTATGTATTCCCTCTCGCGTTTATGATTGTTACGGGTTCGCTTACAATGTTCGCGTTTGAACGGTGGCGCGTCTATATGCTTTCGGTAGGATCGTTTGCCGTCGTGGTGATGCTTATCTTTGACATTGTAGATTTGATACACTCAAGAATAGTACAGACAATTCCCTTTGTACTCTTCGGTCTATTAATGGTTTATCATATCACTAGAACTGTGAGTGCCGAGACGGATTGGCTCCGATCAACGATGTTGCTAAAAGAGTTAAAGACAAATCTTTCTGAAATTCTTGCCAATCATCCTCAACGACCAATTAAATTCTTATTCCTTAACCGACCCACAAAATTGGC
>JANYDV010000101.1 GCA_025363505.1 Bacteroidota bacterium | reverse complement strand
ACAAATACCGAAGACGAAGCATTCACAACGCCTTCAAGCACCTCGGCAACCGCCTCTATGACTTTCTTACGAAATAGCATTTATGCAAAGTTACGAAAGAGAAAGACGAAAGTATCAAAATACATTGTTTATACAAATCATTGAACGAGTCGCAAATCCATTTGAAGTGGTTCCGGTTTCAAAATTTTTATCTTTTTTGCATCCAGATGAGTCGGGTTAATAAGATAGTTGTGCTCTTGAGGCACTAATGAAGAAGGGACTTCCAATACTAATTTTTTATTACTCTTAACAAAGACGTCACCAATCTGCTTCGTAGAATTGGAATGTGGGAAAGATTGCCAATCAGGAGGCACTGTAGTCAATAGAACTGTGGCAATCTTTAGAGTATTTGGTATTTCCATCTCTACCCATACAAAATCTTTAGGGACTAAATCAATTCCATAGTTTGCCCAAAGCTCCAAGATACATAAGGCTCTTGATCCTGAAGTATAGATCATCGGTATTCCCACTGAATTCCACCTCCCGCCCGACAAACTTGCTCCCTCACCGGAAAGAAAATCTGTAAATTTCGCTCTGCAAATTCTATAAACTGTCATGCAAATATTCCATGCTCAATCTGATGCAATTTTGACATAATAAGTCTAATGCCTTCAGAAGTATCAAGAAAACTTGCAGGAGTAGCCTCACCAAGTGTGAGATTAGGACGATAAAGCCATAACTTAAATTTTGCAGGGTCGCCAAATATTTCATTACCAAGAAGAAATAAAGATTCAATCTCTATAATCCTCTCTGCATAGGGCAACTCAAATGTCTTTTTAACCTTGAAATATCGTTGCATTGAACGCTCTGAAAGATGGAGATACCTTGCCCAATCACCTAAAGTAAAGCCTGCTTGCTTAACTATTCGGTTCATTTGGTAAGAGGTCACCCCTTGTCGAGACTTTGTAATAGCGGTAGAATTTACAATGAGATTTTTTGACCTCATTTTATTGCCCCAACTACGATATTGTTTTTTTTCGGATAATGCCATTTGTCGTATTATTTTAGACAATTGTCATCATTAGAAACACTATACGACTCGGCAATGGTTCACCCCTTCTCCGGGCGCATTGCCGGAAACAGGACTACGTCTCTGATCGAGTCTTCGCCGGTCATAATCATTACTAAGCGGTCAACACCAAAGCCTAAGCCTGCTGTTGGAGGCATACCCGTTTCGAGCGAGCGCAAGAAATCTTCGTCAAGCTGCATTGCTTCGTCATCACCACGATCGCGAAGTCTGGCTTGTTCTTCAAATCGGGCGCGTTGATCGAGCGGGTCGTTTAGCTCGCTAAAACAATTCGCCAGTTCTTGCCCGCCGATCATTAATTCAAATCGCTCTACCAATCCGGCTTTCGTACGGTGATTCTTCGCCAGTGGCGACATCGACAGTGGATAGTCGGTGATGAAGGTCGGTTGAATTAAATTAGCTTCTACTTTTTCGGAAAACATTTCATCGATGATCTTACCGGAACCTGCCTTTGGATCCAATGAAATACCCATTGTTTTAGCGGCTTCGCGAAGCGCAGCTTCATCCATACCACTGACATTGATCCCGGTGTATTCTTTAATAGAATCAAACATTGTCAGCCTGCGATAAGGCGGTGCAAAGTCAATTACGTTACCATTTTTTTGCGTAACCTTCATATCACCACCGGTGACAACGCGAGCAACCTCGGCAAACATTTGTTCGACGAAATCCATCATCCAATTGTAGTCTTTGTAGGCGACATAAATCTCCGCCATTGTAAACTCGGGTGAATGATTTTTGTCCATACCTTCGTTGCGGAAATCCTTCGAGATTTCGTACACACCTTCAGCAAGACCACCAACGATCAAACGTTTGAGATACAATTCATCGGCAATGCGCAGATACAAATCAAAATCAAGCGCGTTATGATGCGTGATAAACGGACGTGCATACGCGCCACCATAAAGTGGCTGCAAGATCGGTGTCTCGACTTCGAGATAGCCACGCTCATCAAAAAATTTGCGGAGTGTTGTTATGATCTTCGAGCGTTTTCTGAAGACATCACGAATATGCGGGTTTGCAATCAAATCAACATAACGACGGCGATAGCGAAGCTCTTTATCACTAAAAGCATCGTGAATAATTTTCTCGCCCGTCGCTTCATCTATCTCTTCTTTAACGACCGGCAGCGGCTTCAGTGCTTTTGCCAGCAAGACAAATGTTTGGGTATGCAATGATATTTCGCCGGTGCGGGTACGGAAGATAAATCCGTTCACACCAATAATATCACCAATATCAAGAAGCTTGAGGGTCTGGTAAGCATCACCAAGCTCATCAGCTTTGAAATAAACTTGTATCTTACCATCTTCGTCCTGAATATGTACAAAACTTGCTTTGCCCATTCGACGAACAGCCGTAATACGACCCGCGACTGATGCAATCGCTTTTGTTTCCGGATTCTCTTCGGAAAACAATGCACGAGCTGCGCCCGAATAATGGGTACGATCAAAACTATACGGGTATGGGTCAACTCCGAGAGCCCGAAGCTCGGCAAGAGAATTGAGGCGTTCCTGCTCCTGATCGGAGAGCCGCTCGGTGTGATGTTGGTTCTGTTCTTCTGTCATAAGTGCTTTTTCAACACCAAATGTGGGTTTCGGGTGCGAAGTTTTGGGCGCGAAATTCCTGTGTAATAAAAAACCCGCTTCTCGAAAAGAAACGGGTTAAAAAAAATGGAGTCAAGTTGACCACGGCACACACATACAATCGCTGAGAGCTGCTTCCTTCCGGACCTGACTCGGTTAGGCGTGTCTGCATTGCATGGGACTTGACCCCAAAACTTATTTCAGGGGCGGTGATAACAGCAGCCAGTGGGCGAATGTTTCCATAATCCAGCAAACGATTGAAATCGCTCAATACCTCTGCTTTTTCTTTCGGATGTTACAATGTGACGAAACTAAAAAAATAAATTTCGTTAGATCATCATTAACCATCTATCAATACAATGTCACAAGAACAACTGGAATCACTCCGCTTCCCTATCGGAAAATTTATTCGTAAAGATTCTTACAACGCAGAAGAAATAAAAGCAAATATCGCAACGATCCGAAATTTGCCAAATTTGCTGAGTGAAGCTGTATCAATGTTAGATGATGCCCAATTAAACACTTCTTATCGCGAAAACGGCTGGACGATTCGTCAAGTCGTGCACCATTTAGCGGATAGTCATTTGAATAGTGTTATCCGATTACGTCTTGCCTTGACCGAGGATAACCCGACGATCAAACCGTACGATGAAAATACTTGGGCTGAGTTAATTGATGCAAACAATGCACCAATCGAGCTTTCACTCGCCATCCTTGATGGCTTACATGAACGTTGGGCTTTGCTGTTGGAGTCGCTCACGAAAGAACAATTCCTTCGTACCTTCAACCATCCGGAATCGGGACGTTGGACAGTCGAAG
>JANYDV010000018.1 GCA_025363505.1 Bacteroidota bacterium | reverse complement strand
ACCTCCGATGGCACCCTGATCTATGTTGATGGTAATAATGATCTGGTCGAGTCAGCACCGAATGGCTCGGCAAAAAAAGTAATTGTCAAAATGGAACCGCTTGTTCCGGTAGATGATCGTCATGATGATTTTTTCAATAATCCACGCCTTTCTCGTGATGGGAAATATATTGTTTATGAGGGGTATGGTGGCGGACTTTATGTTGTCAATAGGACCACCGGAGCTGTCATTGCCTCATGGGAGTTTTTGCTCAGTCCGTTCGGCAGCTACACCAGTCCATCTTGGACAGTTGACGGTAAGCTGATCGTTACCGGTGGGAGTGTCAACCCCGGTATGTATCTGCTAAATATTGCAACGAAGGCTTCCACACCTATCGGAAGTGGTTTAACAAAACCGACAATGAGCAATGTCAGCTCAGATGGACAGAAGATTTGTTTTGTGATGAGCAAAACGGTCTATACAATGAATATTGATGGCAGTTCGGTGCAAAAATTATCTGACTCGATCACAAATACCTACTTTCCAAAATGGTCGCCTGACAGCAAATGGATTGCAGTCTTAGCAAACAATAGTTTACTCCTCGTCCCCACGTCTACCGGCGCGATCATCGACGAAAAAAAGAATATTCCCGGAGTATTGTTCGACAATACTTCTACGCAGATTAGTTGGAAGTAAGGCAAGATATAGTTGTAATTGAGGAGCTATGCTTTTGCTGGCATATTTATTTTAAGAAAGCATGTAAATTACTATTAAATATGGTTTTTAAAAAAATCATCAACCCGTTGTTCATTTGCAATTTACTTTTTTTGTAATATATTCGTGATTGTTTGAGCATAATTGGATGAGATGTTTATCTTGGTTTTATATGAATAGTCATTGAATTATTCTTATTGAAATTTCATTGATGCATGGTATGGGTGGATTCTATAAAGTTAGATACACCCATACTTTACTAATCACAGCCGACTATGAGTAAACACAATATAATACTCGCTCCCGTTTTTTATTGCCTTTTAATGCTGTCTTCAGTCACGCCAGTATATACCCAAGACATGAACGGCTGGGAAGGAATTATTAATACACAGTTTTTCGAGGCGGGTCAATTTTTAAGTGAGCAAAAGATAATCGTTGTTGGAGACGAAGGACAGATTAGGCTTTCCTCGGACGGTGGAAATACTTGGACATCAAATAACCAATCTAAAGATTTAAATTTTCATACTGTGAGTTTTATTGACTCACTCAATGGAATGATAGCGTCTTATGTAGGCAATATATTTCGTACCTCTGATGGCGGGCAGACTTGGCTTCAATTGCGCGGCAGGTCTGCAAATACTATTAATAAGTTAGTAATGATTACGCCAGATACTATCTTTGCTTGCGGGAACAGAGGTTCAATAATACGATCTACCAATGGTGGAACATCTTGGGACTCGCTTATTTCAGGTACACCTTTCCATCTTAATAATGTATATTTTAGTACTTCTCAATTTGGTTTTGCAGTTGGGGATAGCGGCACAATCATAAGAACAATTGATGCCGGAAAGACTTGGGCTACAGTACCAATAGATTCAAATATTCAACTTCGGGGAATTGATTTTTGTGATAGTCTCCATGGCGCAATTTGTGGGCAAGGGATATATATTTATCTAACTTCTGACGGTGGTATCACATGGGTAAAAAAAGTGGTCGCTGATAATGTAGATCTAACTTTACCTCTAATTACTTATCACTCTCGGAGCCGTATTACCACAATGACCAATGGTGGAGGAAGTTACGAATCAACGAACAATGGGAAAACTTGGAGACAGATTCATTTGCCTAATGAAATGCAAGAAACCTCGATTATGATATCCGGCAGTTTCAGTAAAGATAAGCGAAAGGGGGTTGTTGGCGGTTATCCGAATGTGATTATCACTAGCACTGATTCGGGAAGTAGTTGGCAGCAAGGGGCATCGTGTCCAATTATTAATACATTCATCTATGACTTCAAATTCTTTGATACCCTAAATGGCTATGCAGTCGGAGATCACTCGTTAATAATGAAGACATCCAACGGTGGACAAACCTGGAAATCACTCATTCCAAACTTAGATAATATACAGTTCTTTAGAATCTATTCTCCTGATCCCGATACAATGCTTCTCATTGGTTGGTACAAATGGTTGATTAATTCTGCTAATGGAGG
>JANYDV010000294.1 GCA_025363505.1 Bacteroidota bacterium | reverse complement strand
CTTTTTTGATTGAAAATAGTCACTTATTCTGTTTTCGGAGCGGCAAACAGCCAATAGAACCAGTTGTCGTCGCTATACTAATTTATCTTCCAAAAGCAATACTCACTAATATAAGCAATAATTTCTCAATTGGTACTTCAAATTATCATTTTTTAAAAAATAATTCGTTAATATGCTAGATCATACAAAAAATTGGGGTTAATCTAGGCTGCAAGGGAGAACTACTTGTAATTTTTACTGCGCCAAGATACTCGATAACTCTAACATATAGGCGTCTATTGGTTTTTTTCTATTTGATGCTTCGAGGAACGGGGTGTAGGTAAACTCACCTCGTTCTTCGCCAACCATCACGCCTCGCTTCCCGGCGAGCAGACCTTCAATCGCCGCGGCTCCCAGCTTGCTTGCAAGAATACGGTCGCGTGCGGTTGGGCTACCGCCGCGTTGTACGTGCCCCAGAATAGTTACGCGATAATCTACACCGGTTTGTTCTTTGACCGATTCTGCCAATTTGAACGCTCCGCCGGTTTCGTCGCCCTCGGCAACGACAATCATATTTGATCGTTTGGTAGAACGTTGATTCTTAAAAATTTGCAACACAGATTCTATCGTTGTCGTACTTTCCGGGATTGCGATATACTCCGCCCCGCAGCTGAGTCCGACATCCAGTGCTATAAATCCGCTGGTGCGTCCCATGACTTCAATATAAAATGTTCGTTCAAACGCATCGGCGGTGTCACGAATTTTATCGATGCTTTCGAGAGCCGTATTGATTGCAGTATCGAAGCCGATCGTAAAGTCTGTCCCCCAAAGATCATTGTCAATCGTGCCCGGGCAGCCAATGACAGGGAAATCAAATTGATCACCAAAAGCCGCTCCTGCACGCGAAGTACCATCGCCGCCAATCACCACTAACGCATCCATTCCTGCCCCACGAACAGCCTCATACGCTTTTTCGCGGACTTCAGGTGTTTCAAACTCCGGTGTGCGGGCAGATTTCAAGATCGTGCCTCCACGCTGAATAATATTCGAAACCGAACTACGGATGAGGTCGGTGAAATTCCCTTCGATCAGCCCCGTAAATCCGTGATTGACGCCAATGACCCGAAGATCGTGATGACGAGCCACGCGAGTTACCGAACGGATACAAGCATTCATTCCGGGCGCATCGCCACCGGCTGTTAAAATTCCTATGGTTTTAATTTCAGACACTGTGTTGTTGCAATTTGATGTCCTCTAACAAGAAAAGTATCTCCGATTGTTCAGTTTGAATGATTAAATATTTATTGTCGAGGAATATGCCCCGAAATCATCAAAATGAAACGGCAGATACTCTGAAGTGGTATTTTCGAAGACAATTCAATACCATGGAATATCTACAAACACTCTTTAGCTTAGAGCATAAGATTGCACTGGTGACAGGTGCAAGCCGTGGTCTCGGTCGTGCCGCCGCAACAGCACTCGCTTCTGCAGGTGCAACGGTTATGCTGATCGGCAGAGATACGAACGCACTCGAAGAAACTCGACTCTTACTCAAAGATTACACGACAATAGTCTTTGAGGCTGATGTTACTTCTTCTGCGGACCGAGCAACGGTCATTGATACAATTGTCAGAGATTATGGCACCATAGATATTCTCGTTAATAATGCCGGAATCATCCGTAGAAGTCCTGTCTTGGAATATAGCAAAGAAGATTGGGATGCTGTTATTGAAACTGATCTCAGTGCTGTCTTCTATTGGTCGCAATCTGTTGCAACGGTGATGAAGAATAGTGGTGGCGGTAAAATTATTAATATCGCATCGTTACTTTCCTTTTCCGGTGGGATGAATGTTATAGCCTATGCCGCGGCAAAAGGTGGTGTTGCACAGATCACCAAAGCGATGGCAAACGAACTGGCGAAATATCGCATAAATGTCAATGCTATCGCTCCCGGATATTTCGAAACCGATGCAACCGAGCTTTTACGAAACAATCCTGAAAGAATGCAACAACTGCTTTCGAGAATACCCACCGGACGATTTGGGAAACCAGATGAACTTGCCGGAGCATTTCTCTTTCTTGCATCAGCGGCATCAGATTATGTCAATGGGCATATTTTGAATGTTGATGGTGGTTTTAATGCGTATTAAATTTTCTATGAAAAAAAATTGGCTCTTCAGAAATACAGCTTCGCAAAAGGGGAGACATATTTCTATTACTCCTGCGAATTCCGATTTCAAATGTATTTCAGCAGGGAGAATTATTCTCGATAAAGATAATGCTCGTGCATTCGGGCGTAACCCTGAAGCCGAAACAACCCTGCTTTGCCTTAGTGGATCTGCACAGGTGATCGTTGGTTCTGAAAGCTATACCCTTACACGTTTTGATGGGCTTTATATTATGCGCGGAGCTGATTTTGAAGTCACTACCGAAGAGCAATGTGATCTTGTCGAAGCCTCCGCCCCGACCAATCGCGAGCACCCCACGAAATATGTGCGCTTTGAATCCGAGGTAAACAATAGTGATTCGCTGACACTACACGTCGGTGCTGAGCCATATTACCGAGATATACATAAAGTGATTGCAGAGAATGTCGAAGGTTCGCGACTATTAATGGGCGTAACAATGTCGAAGCCCGGTAATTGGACCAGCTGGCCCCCACACGAGCACGCAGACACTCGTGAAGAACTCTATCTATTCTTTGATATGCCACAACCGGCATTTGGTACACAATTTATCTATAATGATCTCATGAATCCAGAGTTCTCGCAACCTGTTTTTGAAAATGATGCAGTGACGATCGTCGAAGGGTACCATCCGAATGTTGCCGCTCCGGGTTTTCCCATTAATTTTTGTTGGGTGCTATGCTCATTAGAAGATGATACATGGCGTACGCTTGCAAATGTCAATGTCCAAAAAGGATTTGAGACTATGCCAACAGGGTTACGATAATGGATCAACACAGCAACATCCTTGCATTTCTTGAAACCCTCTATACCCCATTGGTCAGTGATGTGATGGATAAGCTTGGGATTAATAACCAAGTCCTAGATCATTCAATCCAATCTATGATTTTTGATCCGCATCTAAAAATAGCCGGCTATGCCTTTCCTTGTCAAGTTATCCCAACCCAGGAATACGTGGAAATCGATACCCTCCTCGAAATGGTTGATGCTATTCCCAATGATTCGATTGTGCTTGTTGCCAGTAAGCATGACATTGACGCAGCACTTTGGGGCGGCTTAATGTCCACACGTGCGAAAGCCAATGGGGCAAAAGCGGCAGTCGTAAACGGTGGTGTAAGAGATATTGAACAAATTGCCGAGATTGGTTTTCCTGTTTTTGGCAGTTATCGATGCGTAAAGGATATTCGCAAACGCGGATATATGTCTGATTACAACTGTAAGATTACTATTGGAAATGTTGTAGTCAAGCCACAGGACATTATATTTTCCGATATCAACGGCATTGTAGTGATTCCTTCCGATAGGTTTGATGAGATTTTCTCATTGTTGAAAACGACACTCGAAAATGAACAACAAACGATGTCAGCATTGACTAAAGGTAGGACTGCTCGGGAAGTATTTGAAACGTACAAAACCTTTTAAACAAAGAATATAGCAGTTCTCAATATTTGTTTTTTCTTATAAATGACTTTTTGGTGTCGGTATTTCTATCCAATCTTACTCAAGAGTTAACTTGTTGATCGATAACGAATTGGTTGATTTGTGCATAACTTTCTGTCCTCTAATACAGCCAATAAGTAAAGATTTTAAAAGAAAAATTGGACATTTGCTTGCATTTGTAAATAGATTGTCGTATATTTGCAAAAGATAGAACGAGCTGCCACGGGATACTAGCTTATTTCTACAAAGCCACAACGACAAATTAGACGCCATCGTATACATACGATTCGTATGTATTTTTTGGTTAAATTTTAGCTCCCACTCAATAGTGAGGGAGCATACACGGGATACAATTACTGCATTGCTCTCAATTTAATTAGGATTGACCGCGTTGCTACACGATTTTGATTCGTACGAGTTTACTTGTGCGTATTAGACGAATTTACACGGGAAACAACATTTTTTTACTGGATAACTATGCCCCTTCAAAGGTACTTACCACTTTGTGCTTTGATATTGCTATCATTGACTCTGAGCACAACTACAGCTCAAGCACAGGCTAATCAGCGCGTGTTTGGTGCAGGTGGTTTGATGTTGGATAATCGCACAACTCCGATCAGAACGATCACTTTAACTGCACCCCTGTCCCTTACAACAACCTATACCTTGCAACTTCCGACGGTTCCACCGCCGGGTCCTACAAGCACCCTTACGTCTGATGGCGAAGGGAATATGTTCTGGTCATCCGGTATAGCTTCACTTCCATCGTTACCTGCAGGAAATATTTGGGTCGGCAACAATTCGAATGTTGCAACGCCTTATGCACCAACTGTTGCAGGAGCAATCATGACACTTGATGGTTCAAACAGACCTGCTTGGAGCACCGCACTACCCCCGGCTACAACAATTTCTGCTTCCCAGATTACTACCGGTACTATTCAGCCTGGTGTAACTATCAATGTTGGTAATGGTGGAACGATCATTTCAACAGGTGGAAATATCACCGCTAATAATCTTACAGGAGCCGGCAGTAACAAATACGCCGGTGTCGTCGCCATCCCTATGAATGCATTGGGGCTGAACATTCCGTTTACCAATCTTGCTTCAGGTGCGGCAATTCAATTTAACATTAATGACCCTAACATACCGGGTATCATAGGTTTTATGGATAATATGACTGTTGGTGGTGGCTTTCACATAACCTTCTCAGCGGCATACCCGACCACTACCGGTACGCTTACTTATATCGTAGTCAATCCATAAGCAACAAATATTTTTTTTTTAATTCACGGGATTCTTTTTTTTTCTATTTCTACAATCACTTAATTAACATGAAGCAATTCAAACAATCACTTCTCGCAGGACTTGTTGTCTTAGCGTTCGCAGGAAATGTAGTGGCTCAGCCAGCAACAACTGCAAAGACGTTCAGAATGTACAATGATGCGACACACTCAGTATCAATCACTGCAGGCGCCGCACTCGGCACCGGTACCTTCACATGGCCACAGCCAGCAGTCGGTATCTTCAAGAGTGATGCTGCCGGTTTAATGTCACTTGCCGCTATCGGTCTTAACACCGGTGATGTCACAGGTACATTGAACGTCACCAATGGCGGTACAGGAAACACAGTTGTTGGCGCAGCCGGAACAATCGCTTACAGCGATGGTACAAAGCTCAACTATCAGCCAGCAGCTGGTACACTTGGTCAGTTGTTGGTCTCTGGCGCTGCCGGTGCTCCGACTTGGACAAGCACATTTCCATCAGCAATCAATG
>JANYDV010000316.1 GCA_025363505.1 Bacteroidota bacterium | reverse complement strand
AAGCTCAACCTTGCTCTTTTGTATCAAGCCGGTGCTCAGGATAACGTCAAGAAGGCTCAGGACAACTTGTCCAACGCTCAGAGCAAGTTCAACGATGCTCAGGCTGCTCTTGCCGCTGCTGAGAAGGCCCTTCAAAACGCTCAGGCTGTTCTTAACTCAAAGAAGCTCAATGAAGCCCAAGCAAACACCAACCTCCAGAACGCTCAGAAGGACTACAACAGAGCTAACGAGGACGTCAATGATGCAAAGCGTAAGCTCAATGAGGCTCAAGAGGCTCAACAGAATGCACAGGATGACTTGACCAAGGCCACAAACGATTTGAGCCTTGCTCAACAGGCTTATGACCAAGCCAACCATCAGCTTAAAGAGGCGACCATTCAACTCGCCAATGCTGAAGCTGCAAGACAGGCTGCCTTGAGAGTCCTTCAAGATGCCTCAGCTGCCAACCAAAAAGCAACTTCCAACTTGGGCGCTGCTGAATGGAACCTCAACCAAGCAGTTGCTGCTTTGAACGTTGCCAATGCTGCTAAGGATGCTGCAGACCGCACTTCCGCCTTGATCATCGCCAACGGCTCACCTCAAACTGTTACTAAGGTCGACATCAAGTCCACCTTCAGCAACTGCCTTGCCCAAGACTTGCCCAGATACTCAGGATCCGTCAAGGTCTCTGAGGTCTACAGCGACAGAGCTATCTTGGTGACCGGAAACACCATCCTGTTCGGAACCTGCACCAAGGGAAGAACCTACATCGTCAAGGGAAGCACAATCAATATCGAAGGTGCCATCAACCCCAAGAGCAAGTGCATTGAAGTCTACACTGCCTCCGCAGCGAAGATTGCATGATTTATCGAACCTCCTTATCATTCAACATTATTATATTATCAATATCAGCATTATCAGTCTGATTATAGGTCCATCCAATCTTAGATGTTTCCCATTTATTGGAGGTCCTTCAGTTGATCCTTAGTCCACTCCACGATATCTTACTTGATCATCTCCTATGCGTAGGTCTTGAGCTTGCCGAAGAGGGAGCGATATACTTCTTTTGTTTAGGTTTTCAGCAGGGCTTTACGACGATCATCCAATATTGGCGTTCGTTTGAGCATCTTGAAGCGTATGCTCGTAATAATAATAAAGAGCACTTTCCTGAATGGATGAAGTTTAATAAACGTGTCGGCAGCAATGGTGATGTCGGTATTTGGCACGAAACATTCAAAGTCACTGATGGTAATTACGAATGTATTTACAATAATATGCCGCTGTTCGGTCTTGCAAAAGCCTCGAAAGCAGTTGCAATCTCAGGCAAGAAAGATAGTGCCAATGGGAGAATGGGCAAGGATGAGACTACATCTTAAACGTATCAAATTCATCATATTAAATTCTTGCTATTTCCCAACAATTACCAACCAATCAATACAGACAGAGTAATAATTTCTTTTTGTGAGTAAAGAGCTTGCTGTTGTGTTATTACACCATGCTCACAAAAGCCCGCGTTATGGCGCCGGGACCTACGGAAATTCCTCCAACGGTTCTTGCCGCAGCCGCCCAACCGATATTGCATCATCGCACAGAAGAATTCCGCGCTATTTTTGCTGAAGTCTCAGATCACTTACGATCTGTTTTTTGCACAACACATCCCGTCCTGATGCTTGCCGCAAGTGGCACCGGCGGACTCGAAGCGGCGATCACTAATCTTACTGTTGTTGGTGATACGGTCATCGTTATTTCGGGTGGTGTCTTTGGTGAACGATGGGCGAAGATCGCGGAGGCACACGGCAGACTTGTACATCGTATCATTGTTGAATGGGGGCAGGCTGTCGAACCGGATGCTGTCGCTGCGGCGTTAGTCGCTGCACCACATGCCGCACTGGTGTGTGCAACACTTTCGGAAACATCAACCGGTGTGCAGCATCCGATACAAGCTATCGCCGCGATTACTCGAAATTCTAATATCCCGTTAGCGGTTGATGCCGTCAGTGGTCTAGCCGTCGGTGAACTTCGGATGGACGATTGGGGAATTGATGTCGTGGTTTCAGGTTCACAAAAAGGATTAATGATCCCACCGGGCGTTGCTTTTATTTCTCTCAATCAGCGAGCCTGGAAGCAAGTAGATGCAAAAGCCGCTCCGAGTTTTTATTTCTCGTTGCGACAAGCAAAAGCAAAGCTCACCGAAGACAAGCTCCCCGATTCACCTTGGACACCGAGTGTCTCGATGGTCTGCCAGTTACAGATTTCACTTCGATTGATCGAAGCCGAAGGAATCGAAGCCATCTGGAAGCGACACGAACTGCTCGCTCGTGCTACTCGCAGTGCAGTCGTCGCAATGGGACTTACACTCTTCGCTGTTTCATCGCCGAACCCCGGTGTGACATCGGTCTACTCGCCAGAAGGAATTGATAGTGGTGTGATTGTAAAAAAACTTCGGCAGGAGTGGGGCATTTCTATTGTCGGAGGACAAGGTAAACTCAAAGGAAAAATCTTTAGAATCGGACACATGGGTTATTGCGATCGCACAGATATTCTGGCAACGATCGCCGCTCTCGAAGTTGTGCTTTCGAGTCTCAACGTGAAGATACAATTGGGAAATAGTGTTGCTGCGGCACAAAATGTTTTTCTAACCTCGTAATATGAAATATCGTATTCTAATCAGTGAGAAGTATAGCGACCAGGGTCGTGGGATCTTTGAGTCGGATCCCGATTTCGAAGTAACAGTTGCGATCGGGCTTTCGCCCGATGAACTGTCGGTTCGTATCGGAGAGTTTGATGCGCTCATTGTTCGCAGTGAAACGAAAGTAACTGGCGAGATCATCGCTGCAGCAAAGCGATTGAAATTGATTGGTCGTGCAGGTGTCGGTATTGATAATATAGATGTTGCTGCCGCCTCGCGAGCCGGTATTATCGTGATGAATACACCTGACGGCAATACAATTTCTGCCGCTGAGCATTCGATGGCGATGATGTTAGCACTTGCACGTCACATTCCACAGGCGCATAGCTCGATGAAAGCAGGTAAATGGGAGCGCAATAAGTTTATGGGTGTCGAGCTATTTGGCAAACAACTTGGTGTCATTGGCTTAGGTCGAATAGGTGCTGAAGTAGCCAAACGAGCACGAGCATTCGGAATGAAGATCGTCGCATGCGATCCGTTCGCATCAGAGGCGCGCGCAGCTGAACTGGGTGTTGTGCTTACCGATCTCGATGGCTTGCTGACAACAAGTGATTTCATCACCATTCATGCACCAAAAACAAAAGGCACAGCTGCACTTATTAGTAAGCGAGAAATTGCGCTGACAAAAAAAGGGGTACGGTTGATAAATGTTGCTCGCGGTGGGCTTTATGATGAAGCTGCACTTGCAGATGCCATTCAGAACGGACATATTGCCGGCATTGCGCTTGACGTCTTCGAACAAGAACCGCCATCACCCGAGTCTGTACTGATCGGTCTGCCACAAGTCATTATCACTCCGCATCTCGGCGCGAGCACCGAAGAAGCCCAAGAGAATGTGGCTATAACACTTGCACATCAAGTAATAGACGCGCTCAAGGGGAGAAGAATCTTAAATGCTGTGAATATCCCGCCTATTGATCCTTCGGAGTGGAAACGAAGGTAACATATACTCTTCTCTCGATTGCGGATAACAGATTAGTATCATAGAGAACAGTTTGAAAATAGAACGTTATTGTTTTATCGCCAACGAATGCTTTGGTTGATAGATACCCATTTCGCTTCCGCCGGGCAGGGTTATCATAGTGACGCTACCCCATCTTGCTTCGTGTATTTCGCTGCACTCGACGCCTTTTGATGTCAATTCTTTAATGGTTTGTTGGATGTCATCGCACATAAGATATAGTTCATGCGATTGTTCTCCTTCTGCCGGATGCACAGCTACTTCGCCCGGAGGCAATGCAAAGATAAGCCAACCATGTCCCGCATCAACCGAATCGAATGCGAGCATGTCACGAAAAAACGCGCGATCTCTATCGGCATTGTTTGAATAAAGAATTGTATGTGTCCCGATAATCATTGTTTTTTTGATAGTAAGATGATAGCCCAAAAATACAAAGATGCACAATAACTCAACCTTTTTTTATGTAAAAAGCCCAATACTACTTTCGCAGTATTGGGCTTAGTGATTTAGAAAATATAAGTTACTTTACAGTAATGTTATAGGTCATATCCTGAATGAACTGACGAGCGGGATCGAACTGCGCTACTCCCTTAAATTTGAGCACGTGTGTCCCTTTTGAAAGCGGTTTGAGCATAATCCAAATACCATCACTCTTTGCGGGAACGCTGGTTCCGGCAGGTTCATTTACTCCACTGAGTTGATACATATTTTGATTGCCAAGTGTATAGTTAAACAGAGCAGAGCGAACAAGATAATTTTTGGCGTTTGCAATATCAACTCCATCAAGCGATGCCACAGCCGAAACAATATTCATCCGAAAAATCGTATCAAGTTGTCCTGCAGCCCAGCTGTCAGTAAATGAACCGATGCCAACAGTATCCATTGCGACGTTCAGTATCGGAAAAAATATTCCTTGCGCCGATGTAATAGTAATTGCTCGGGTAGTAATACCATTACTATTATAACTACCACCGATATAAAATACACTTGCCGAAGCATTTTGTCCATTTGCAGCATTTGCTCCGGTCATATCAAAGAGGGGATGTGTAATGGTCGTATCTACACCCGAAACCGAAAATGCAGGAGTGTTATAAGCCCATTGCCACCATGCAACAGACCACTCTTGATAACTCTTGCCAAACGCCGTTTCGCTTAACCCATATACAGGCGAAGTTACTGTTGCAGTAGTTGCATCAGTACTGCAAGAAGAAAGCACACTGCTAAGTACAGTGATAACAAATAAGAATAGAATCCTAACTGGTTGATTTTTCAATGATTTCATAAGTGACAAATAAATAAGAATGAAAGTGATGTTTATAACAGATACAAAAATAACCTATAGCACAATATAAAGAAAGACC
>JANYDV010000205.1 GCA_025363505.1 Bacteroidota bacterium | reverse complement strand
ATCTTGAAGGAATTGGGTCCATTGCTGGTATTATTAGAATAGCTGGGGTCAATCCCTGCGTTTAATGTGGTAATGTAAGAATTCTTATCGAATACAGAAAGTGTCGGGTCTGTACCAATTATAAACACACAGTTTGCTTTCGCTTGAGAAAAATGTCCATAGAGTGTTGGAGCCACGTGTGTATCATAGATTGTAACGAAACGATGTATCGAATCGCGGCCGGCGTAGACAATGCTATCGCGACCGGTATAGACATTCGAGTCTGTAAAGATTTTAATTGTATCATATCTGTCAACAGTGTAGCCACTATCCACTATTCTTCCATTTGCAAGATGATTCTTTTCTTGTATGCTGTCAATGGTCACAGTATAAGCCGGTGGCTGTCCCATTGCGATTCTCCCAAACCATAATGTACCTCCTCCGACGAATTGGAATGAGGTGTTCTTATACGTATCAAAACCCGGTTTTGAAAAGCTGATAGAGTATGTGCCTTCGGGAAGGTCTTTTATTTTCCAATAGCCTGCCGTATCAGTTATTCCTGAAAATGAGGTGCCTTCGGCAGAAACCCTAACGCCACTTCTATCGGAGAGTTTCGCATTATTACCATCATAAAGAAAATCAACCTGTCCTTCCAGATTTCCGACTTTATCGCCTGATGTAATGGTGTTATCTTTACAGCTTGCCATGAAGAAAGTGGCAAGAACAAGGAGTACTATATGTGTTTTCATCTATTTATGATTGTATGGTTTTGTATATTTGTACCGGGTTGTAGCAACTAAACACAATTAACACTTCGGAGTTACACGGGAAGTATGAAGAATATCACTTTTGTTTTGCTCGCGGTTTTGTTCGGCGGTTGTGCACTTTTGAAGGGCGAACCTGCCGCCACAGCAGATGCTACACCACCGGCAGGCTATAACCCATTGTATATGAAGGCAATAAAAAAAATCACGGCTCCGCCCGATCAGCGTCCGGCTCTTTATCTCAGTCGGGTCGAAGCAGCTGAGCCTAACCATATTCGCTTGTATGTGCACTTGGTCGATTCAAACGGAAATTATCTTTCAGGTGCCGCAAACCCAAAGTTCAAGTCGATGTGGTGCAAATTATTAGATGTTTGTAATGACAAGAGCACGATCATTAAAGACTACAAACTTCGTGAGGTAACCGAAAGTGATCGTGTGCCGATGGCAATCGCATTGGTGATGGATCATTCGGGTTCGATGGGTGATGTTCGTGCCCATAGAGTACAAGAAGCAGCCGAGCATATCATCGATCTGAAAAAAACTGAGGATGCGATGGCGATCATTAAATACGATGCAAAAGTCGGGGTCGAAGCACCGCTGACGACCGATTCGTATATTCTCAAGCAGAAGCTTCATAAAAACGGTCTTGAAGGTTATGGCGGCTATACAGCAATCGGTGATGCAGTAGTCGGTGCGATTGATGTCATCTCGAAAACGCAGGGCTATGAACGTAAAGCCGTGATCGTCTTTACTGACGGAAAAGATAACAGCTCTAATGTCGCGCGTGACTCGGTCATTCGATATGCGCGATCAACATCTACACTCGTATGCGCTGTTGATTTTGGTGAGAATATTGACCCTGTGTATATGACAGATTTAGCATCGAGCACCGGAGGCATTCACGAACAAGTCTATCGTAGCGGTGAGTTCGATCCTGTTTTTGAAGATGTCTATCACAAACTCAAAAATTATTATGTGATTGACTACACACCTCGAGCGTATGGTGTACATACCGTGTCGCTAAAACTTTGTTTGCCAAAAGACACTGCCTATGCCGAAGCGACATTTGATAATTCACCCCGAGTAGGTGAGGTCGGTTTGCTCGATGTCTATTTCGATGTTGATAAAGCAGAACTTCTGGCGACCTCAGCACCTGCACTCGACAATGCAGAATATATTTTGAAAGCGTATCCTAAGATGATGATCGAACTTCGCGGACATACCGATAACACCGGAGATGCAAGCCATAACAAATCTCTTTCCGAGCGCAGAGCCGAAGCTGTAAAGCGTGATCTGGTTAAACGGGGGATTGATGCTTCTCGTGTGAACGCCAAAGGTTTTGGCGATGCGATGCCCGTTGCCGATAACTCAAGCGATGACGGTAGATCACGCAACAGAAGAACCGAATTTGTGATCGTATCGCAGTAAAGGATTTTTTACACTATTCTCACGGCACCGAGCGAATACACACGGTGTTGATTTGCTGTTGTGTTAATTGCTATTTTCGGTTATGAACCTCAGAACTCTCATTGTTGTGATCGGTGTGCTTTGTATTGGATTCGGAATTTCTTCTGCGCAAGAACATCTCATCGCGCCGAGCGGAATATTCTCCGACGCTATAGTACCTGCACCGACCGGTACGCCTTTCCCATCGAGCGCAGGATTTATCAAGATCAACCTCTCGGTTATGCTTGAGGCGGCTTCTCGTAAGAATGAAATATTCACCATCGAAAATTTTCCGCTTGGACAATCACGAGTAACACTTGCCGTAGATCAGTTTGATGTACTAAACAAAAGCTCGCGACTTGTTCTTGGGACAACTCACGGAGACGTCGTGACGACCGCACCAACCTACGTGCTCCTCCATGGCTCGGTTGTTGGCGATGCAAATTCACACGTGTATATTGCTGTCTTTAAAACCTACGCCATTGGGTATATCGAGACGAGTAAAGGTGCATCGGGAGAAAGTAGTCGCTATCTAATCCAGCCGACCGGTATTACAAAAGAGCAACTCTCGACAATGATTGTCTATAAAGAAAATGATCTTCCACGTTTAGCTCCACTTGATCACCAATGGACTTGTGGCACCGATGAGCTTCCGGCGAACGGGGCGCGGATGCAAAAAATGTTTGACGAAATGGCAAAGCCTGTTCCTGAAGCAAACCCACAAACACGAATGGTACATTTGCTCAATATTGCTATTGATTGTGACCACGAGTTTTACCAAACGTTGGGCTCCGATGCGGTACGTGCACAAGAATATGCAATCGCTGTGTTGGGTGCACAAAGTGATATATATCTTCGTGACCTCTGGTGTGGTGTGAACGCAGGATATCTTCGAGTGTGGGTCAATGATGATCCGTATCCCGGAGATGGGACGGGAGAACTGCTGGGGCAGATTGTGGATTATTGGAATACCACGATGATAAATACTCAGCGTGCAGCGATGATGCTTTATTCTTCGCATGGTGGTGGTGGACTTGCGTATGTCGGTACATTATGTTCTCCCAATGATGGTGGGCTTGGATATGGAGTTTGCGGACTCAATACCGGTGTAGTATTCCCTGCCGACGGATACATTTGGGATGTGGATGTCAGTTCACATGAATTCGGACACATCTGTGGT
>JANYDV010000201.1 GCA_025363505.1 Bacteroidota bacterium | reverse complement strand
TTTTTCAAAAAAGCAGCCGGTAAGTGTAGCGAAAGGCAAGCAGACAGCCGTAAATTTTGAACTGCCGTAATACCATTAATTTTGTTTTGTGATTACGTTTTATCTTTAACTTGAAATCTTAAGTAACTATATCCACAAACTCCTGATAGGATCGAGCCACAAAGTATCGCTATTTTTGATGATTGCATCGCTTCCGGCATCATCGTAAAGGCGAGTTGATTGATAAATAGGGACATCGTGAAACCTACTCCACAAAGTATCGCCGCGCCGAAAAGTATTTTCTTATTGATACCTATCGGCAGAGTTGCTTTCTTAAGTTTGAGCGTCATTAAAGAAAATAAATAAATTCCAAGAGGTTTGCCAATAAAGAGACCAAGTATGATTCCGAGAGACAACGGTCGGAACAATAATTGCGAAAAGGAATGGATTTCGATTGGCACTGCGGCATTCGCCAGTGCAAATATCGGGACGATCGCAAACGCAACGAGAGAGTTTAATCGTTTTTCAAAACGAATTGCACCCGGTGAATGTGGAATAAGTATTCCTGTTGCAACTCCGGCAAGTGTAGGATGAATGCCGGCTTCGAGCATAGCATACCACAGTACAGTACCGATGACGAGATAGAAAAATATCGACACTTGCTTGAAGCGTTTGCACAGATAGAGTAAAAAGATACACAAGAGCGACAGAAGAAGATAATATCCGTTAAGCTGATTGCTATAAAAGATCGCAATAATAATGATTGCTCCGAGATCATCAATGATCGCGAGCGAAGCAACAAATACGCGAAGTCCACGAACAATATGATTCCCAAGCAGCGACAGAATGCCGAGCGAGAATGCTATATCAGTTGCGGTTGGAATAGCCCAGCCGTTTCTGAATTCATTTGAGAAATTAAACGCCAAAAATATAAGTGCAGGAAACAGCATTCCGCCGAGTGCTGCGGTGATGGGCAGCATACCAAGCCCGCCGGTTGCCAGTTCGCCCTCAGCCATTTCTCTTTTGATTTCCATTCCCACGCTCAAGAAAAACAATGTCATTAAGCCATCGTTAATCCAATCGAGCACTGTCATCGTGTGTTGATGATGTTCGAGTAAGAGCGGATGCGAGAGCAACTGTTGGTAGTCGAGAGACAGCCCGGAGTTTGAAACAACAAGTGCGATGATAATTGCCGCAATAAGAATGATACCAGTCGTAGATTCGGATGCAACGAATTGATCGAATGCGGATTGCACACGAATTGGCGTACTTGCAGTTCGCTTTTTTATTGGCACAACAAACTATTGCTTGCGAAGGCTGTCGATATTGATCTGTAAGATTTTGGCGGCGGTACCGCATTGCTCGGGTCCATTTGCGGTGGCACCAAAGGAGACCGTTACGATCGGTCGGATCAAACGAAGGGCGACACTATCAGCAGTAGAGACAAAGAAGGAGATGTATCTTTTCTTTGATGTATCAGACGCATTTTTCGGTATGGGACCGTAGGTGCGCAATGTTTTTATTTGCCCCGGTTCGATATACTCTTGAGCGAACAATGAATCGCGCCCGTCTCGACTTTTGATCAACAATCGGAATAAATCGCCCTCGCTACCGCTATTATGAATATTAAGACTATAAATAGGATAATAGACCGAGTCGGTCGGTGTGTTGAGATCGTAGAGTATCGGAAAATCTTTGATGGCAGTATCGGAATATGAATAATAGAGCACATCGGCATTCGAATGTTTTTGCTGAGGGTCGCAACACGAGAAAACAGTGAAAGCGAGAAGCAAGAGAGAAACGGATAAAAAGAATTTACGCATTTTTTCGAAAAAGATTAAGGATAGGACGAAATGTAAGCCCAAGACCGGCGCGTTCGCTGAGCACTCGCATAATCAAGTATGCACCCAGCACTCCCAAGACAATATTTGCCGCCCACATACCGGTCCAAGGTGCGATGAGTCCTCGGTCAGCCAATTTTTCGCCGCCGATCAAACACGCCCAATACAAAATAAAAAAACCAATAGAAAGCCCGACACCCATGCCAATACCACCGCGCTTGGCAAGCGCACCCAACGGGGCGCCCACAAGCACGAAGATTAAGCATGCAACCGGCAACGCATATTTTTTATGGACTTCTACTAAATAACTTCCTGCATCAAGGGCTGATGAATTTGCTTGCGAACTGAGACTTTGTATTTCAAACATATTTTGTCGAAATGCGCCGCTAATCGGTATTGGCGGAGGCTTGAGACTATCGCGTGAAGCAACAACACGGTAGTCTGGTTGTGAAGAAACAAGCCCGGTAGAAAATAGTTTTAGCGTTGTCCGAAGTGCTTTCAATTGTCGTTGGACAATCGTATCGCGGTCGTGCACACGAATCAGCAACTCGTTTGCCGATAGTTCGCGGTCGCCGCGATCAGAACTTTCCTGACGCATAAAATCAAATCCGTTGGTCGGAACACGCACTTGGTAGGATTTGAAAACTCCATTGCGATATTGATCGGAAGTCGCAAGCGGCGACTGATGAAACTCGCCATCGTGAAGATGTAAGATCAGACTACCGAGATCACGGGTAAAAGTAAACTCCGCTGTTTTTGCGGTGATGAGTTTTACTTCGGTCGAGGAAGTGTGATCAAAGATAACGACACCTTCGAGATTGCTGGAGTTGGGAAAGGTTTTTTTTGCATAGATCGAATATCCGGGGAGCGCTCCGTCATCCGAAAATTCACCTTGTCGCATAATGAACGTTGGTTTTTTTCTTTGGATGTCGTTCATTAAATCTTTTGCTCGATGATTGGCATCCGGCAGCACCGAATTATTAAACCATAGATCGGCATACGCAAGCGCAGTAGCCGCGATCAACACCGGAAAGAGCATCCGAAAAAAACTCACGCCCGATGCTTTCATTGCCGTAAGTTCTTGCGACGAAGCCATCGAACCGAACGCCATTAAACTTGCTACTAAAGCCGCCATTGGTAATGCAAGCACAACCATCCAGGCGAGATTGAGAGTGATTAATTGAATAATCGTCCAGAGATCAAGCCCCTTACCAACGATTTTATCAATAAAACGCATAAGAAACTGCAACAAGAACACGAACATCGTCACCATAAAGGCTAAGATAAACGGACCGATATGCGCCGCTAACACATAGCTCCATAAGCGGAACGACGACTTCCACCAATGGCGTGACAGGGTCTGAGCAGGTGCGGTAATCATTTATTGTTTAACGTGAGGAGAAAGTTAAGGATTCAGCGAATTATGATTTCAGTTCTTTCGGGGAGGGGGAATTTCATACCTCTGCAACTATTGATGATTAGCCCCGTAGCATAATTCAAGATGTCGGCTTTCAGGAATGCTGCCAAAACATTGCTCTTATTCATCGGAACGGCAAAAAATTACAGGCTGTTAGTAAATGGAGCATTTACCCTTATAATGGAGTAGTTTATCGAATACTTGTGACAATTTAGACCGATTTTCGGTCAAAAAAGCATATAATACTAACACATTCTTTCCGGCGGCGCGAGCGTTGCCGGGATATTGTACGTTCGATAAACACTTCCTGCACATAGCGAGGGAAACATATTGCCGTATCTCTAAGACGCAACCGAGACTTCAGTCGGTTGCGATACTGTTGCTTACGGGCACACTGTTATTTCTTGTCTCATGCTCCGGTCTTAAAAAAACTGCCTCCTCTAAACCCACCGACCCCCAAGACAGCTCGAAAGTTGGTATCGTCAATGATATTGATTCTGTCACGACCGACATTAGTAATACAATCGGTAAAGTTGGTGATTTCTTTGGTGGTCTTATTCCGGGTCTTCTTGCCAAAGACAGTGTTATTCTTATTCATCCGCGCAGCACCATTCAGCCTTCGGTTGAGATCGAGCCACCAGGAAAGTGGAG
>JANYDV010000184.1 GCA_025363505.1 Bacteroidota bacterium | reverse complement strand
ACACTACCTCAAAACACGCGCCATACAACAGTTTTCAGCCGTTTCGGTTCCTAATATGGGTATAATCGCCCCCTTCACGCTTAATACGTATATATCAATGGCTCGCACTCGTAATCCACTCCACAAATGAGTTGATCGCACGAGCGCGGTGGCTAATGAGATTTTTTTGTTCGATAGTCATCTCCGCAAATGTCAAACCATCGGATACATCCGGAATAAATACGGGGTCATACCCAAAACCACCATTACCCTTTTCAGAAGTCGAGATTAAACCGGTGACGATGCCTTCAAATAAATATTCTTCTTCGTTGCTATCAATATAACATAGTACCGTTTTAAAGAGAGCTTTGCGATTTGTACTGTTGTTCAACTCATATAAGAGTTTTTTACAATTATCACCGTAGGTTGCATGCTCGCCTGCATATCGCGCTGTATAAACGCCGGGCGCTCCGCCCAGCGATTCGACTTCTAAGCCGGTATCGTCGGCAAGTGATGGCAGCCGCAACTGAGAATAAACAGCGCGGGCTTTGATGATTGCATTTTCTGCCAGTGTGACTCCTGTCTCCTCAATTTCAGGAAAATCATCCGGCAATGATGCTACGGTAACAATACCCGAAAGCATTCGCGAAAGCTCTTCTTGTTTGTGTTTGTTATGCGTGGCAAGAATAATTTGCATTTTATTATAAGACTTTATCAGCTGCTTCCTTCAATTTTTCTACACCAACAACATATTTTTTTACTTCCGCCAGTGATTTTAGATTTGCTTTCGGAACAATGATTCGCTCGAAGCCCAGTCTTATAGCTTCCTGAACCCGTTGTAAGGGTTGCCCAATGGCACGCACTTCCCCACCCAGACCAATTTCGCCGATCACACATGCTTTGCTATCGACAGGAATATCACGAACACTCGAAAGAACTGCAATAGCAATGGCAAGATCAACCGCCGGCTCTTCGACTGTCAGACCACCGGCGATATTAATAAATACATCAAGCTCGCGAAGTTTCACACCAAGTCGCCGCTCCAGCACGGCAAGCAACATCGAAACACGACGATGGTCATAGCCGGTCACTGTTCGTTGAGGAGTATTGTAATGTGTCGTTGATGTCAATGCTTGTACTTCAAGAAGCACCGGTCGCGTACCTTCAAGCACGGCACAAATACAAGAGCCGCTCGAACCGTATTGCCGCTGCGAAAGAAAAACTTCCGAAGGGTTTGGCACTTCAACCAGACCTTCTGACTCCATTGAGAAGACACCGATCTCATTGGTCGAACCATAACGATTTTTTTGTGCGCGAAGAATTCGATACGAATGCGTTCGCTCGCCTTCAAACTGTACGACGGCATCAACAATGTGCTCCAGCACTTTCGGACCGGCGATCACGCCATCTTTTGTTACGTGTCCTACGATAAAGACCGGGGTGTTTGTTGACTTAGCAAATTGCAACAACAACGCCGCAGACTCACGAACCTGCCCCACACTTCCCGGCGCTGAGTCGAGCATCGAGCGGTACGTCGTTTGAATCGAATCAACAATCAGCACATCCGGCTTAAGTAATTCAGCGTGTTCGATGATCTGTTCGATATTCGTTTCGGCAAGAAGATAAATATCTTCATGACTCATCATCAATCGTTCAGCACGAGATTTTAACTGTCTGGGGCTTTCTTCGCCACTGACATATAATGTTTTTGCGCTAAGCAATGCTTTGCAAACTTGCAAAAGAAGTGTTGACTTTCCAATCCCCGGATCGCCACCGATTAGCACCAACGAGCCACGCATAATACCACCACCAAGCACACGATCGAATTCATCAATCCTGGTCAATAACCGATCTTCAACATCGAGCGTAATGTCAGAAAGTTTTATTGGTTTGGTAGATTTAATCAGCGAGCGAGCGCCTTTTGCTTTTGCAGAGTCAGTGCCAACGTTGAGCGATTCTTCGACGAATGAATTCCAAGCATTGCACTCCGAGCACTTTCCCATCCATCGGGCAGATGAATAGCCACACTCAGAACAAACAAATTGTGATTTACTTTTTGCCATAATCTTTTAGATTGGCAAATTTACGGAAATGTCAAGCCCTATAGCATTAACGGACAATATTGATCGGCATTGTATTTCGTATCGAATACCCTTTTTGGAGCACAAGCATATAGCGCCCCTGTGCGAAAGATGACAGCGGCAAATCAATGTTATTGACTCCCACTTTTAAGAGTAAATCTAAATGACTTACCGATGAACCTAATTGATCAATCAAAGACAGTGTCACGGGTTGATCACTCTCAGAGGAAATAATTTCAATCGTTGCATTTGTTGATGCAGGATTTGGAGTAATAGAATGGATATAACTTTCAAGATTATTATTCATCGCCGCGCGCAAGGCTGGGTCGCCACATTCATCTCCTTGTTGTATCATGCCGCTATCAGCATTCACTCGGCAATACTGGCCACCGGATGCACCTGTTATTGTGACCGAGGAAAACTTATTCTTCGAGACAAACGTCGTAAACGGAATCTTGATTTGAGTATTCGTCGTTGCAAGTGTTGCGAGTTTGTTTTTGTCGATGCGAGACAACGAGCAATGAAGTGTACCACTGGACGGCGAAGAAGTCGTGATGGAATAATTGCAAAACTCATTAAGAGTTGCACAATCGATCATCGGCAATGAAGTCGATATAAGATCACCATCAAAATGAAGATCAAATTCAAGTAGATCAAGATTAATTGGCGTAGGAATAGCAGACACACTAATGATCAAAGTTTCCGGAAGTTGAGAATGCAATGTTTGAACAGAGCCAATATTAATGCTGACAATGCCGGTCGTTATGGCAATCGAAGTAAATTTTGCAAGCGTGAGTGTGTCATTTCCTATGGTAAAGGTTGATGCCCAACTGCCGATCAGCGAAGAAGTAAAATGGACGATGATTGTTTTTTGTTCGAGCGGTTGGAATATCATCCCCATCACCAGACTACTCGTGAACACACCCACATCTCCGGTTTGAGAAATTTTGGTAATAACTACTGGTGTCTCATTTGGGTTGGTGATCGTGATCGTAGCAACAGAATCAAATGTGGCAAGATGAGTAAGATAATCTACAGCCGCCTGTACTTGTAATGGCAGTAATGTTTTCTGCGTCGCATCAATACTAATATTCGATAGACAATCCTGACCCGCACTATCAGTTGCCCTCACGACAACACTTGCCGGTTTGGTCGGGTCAATGATCGTAAATATTTGCTCGGCTTCTGATTTTGATTTGTAGGTAACAGCTCCAACAGTAAAGTTGAGTGGTGCACCAACAACTGTTACCGAAGCTATTCCACGGTCCCATGGTGCAAGTTCTGAAGACTTAAAAACCCGAACGGTCGCAGACGAAGCATCAATCGAACAAACAGGAGCGTTAATATCGGGCAACGGATCATAGCGCAATGTATCAAGGGTGGCATTGCCAACAATATCAGCAGCAGAGATAACAGCTCTGACCGGCTGCAGCGAATCTAAAATCGGCACGGAAAATGTTGCGTTGGAAGTATTGATATAGTTAACAGTTAGTGCTCCGACATTCACCGAAGGTGCCATCACAACCTGCTTAATACCGGTATCTTTTGGTCTTGTTTCAGTTACTATCCCTGAGATTATTATACGGGGCGAAGCTACCGGATTTTGCACAATTATTGGTGGGAGCGTATCGGTTGTGACAGTGGTGCGATCAATACAGTATGTCCCGATATTTCCAGCAGTATCAGTTGCTTCGATACAGCAATGAGCGACTTGCGTCAGATCAACGACATGAACCCAAGCATTCGCAGATTTTTTCGAGAGTAACTTTGCACTGTCAAGCACCATATTTTGAGCACCCGCAGCCATCTTAATCGACACGAGCCCCCTATCCCACGGTCGAATTTCTGTTGCAGCAATCGTATATTTTCCACCACTCGATTGCGCAATATTGAGCTCGGGGGGGAGAATATCTGCTTTCGGCTGATAGAGTATTTCGATAGCATTCCTATTGCCACTCGAATCATAGGCTGTGTAAATCGCTCGTGCAGGCTGAAGTGTATCAGAAACAAGAAGACTATCCTGCAATTGCACATAATTACTATCTCGATAAACACCACCGCTTTTTGGAAAGTAGTGTTTAAATTTTTGATTTCGAGAAAGGAGAATAAAATTTTCTTTCAAGGAATCTTCAGCAATCCGCAATCCACGACCGCAAGGAAAATCTTCTTCGGCGACTACTCGACGGGAAATAAATGATGATGCAAATTCGGTGATCGTTGGGGCAGTTATATCATTTTTCTGTTTACCCAATGTATAGGTTTGCGCAACAGTTCGGGAAATGCCTTTATAATTTAACTGCAAATTTATATTATGATCTGCATACCAAGGGCAAGGGTTTGGTGAGGTATAGCTAATCAAGCAATGCTCTCCGCTGATCAACTCTCCAAGTTGAGCCATCACCGGAGCAAAATCAGTCGAATCTTTTGCCTGAAAATATGTCCCGCCAGTCCAATGCGAAAGTGTCAGTCCCTGCGGAGAAGGGTCACTACCGACCTCCATCACATAGAGTGTAATATGAAACGCCTTCATCAAACTATCGAGCGTCCACATATCGAGTGGCGAATCATCGGTGACTAACACAATCGCTCGCTGTTGGAACGGAGTATATTGAAGCATACTAATCGCTTGGTTGACCGCGACATCAACGTTCGTCCCCCCGGCAAATGGTTGAATCCGAAGCGCCGAAACGAAAGCAGCGGAATCAACGGCATTGTGTGAAAAATAGAGACCACCGGGATGACTCGCAGGTGGATATATACCTGCAATCACATCTGTAAAAGTTACAAGCCCATAGCGTGTTGAGCCCGTGAATTCAGTGATACACGAACCAAATGATGAAAAGAATGACTCATAGACATCGAAGAGATCGCCTGCGCTCCCAACCATTGACGAACTTGCATCGACACAAAATACGACAGCTGCTTCTCGCGAATCATCACAATTTTGCACTTGAATAGAAACAGGCTTGCCATCTTCGGTAACATTGAAGTCATTTGCTTGTACCGTGGGATTGGGAAGCGTCCCATTGTACGAAGCCGTCATTGATAACGTAATAAGTGGGAATTTATCAATATTCGGCGACGAGGTAAGAAAATTTAGACGTTGTGAATACGCGGTGCCGGCGAACGTAATAATAACAAACGCAAAAAGGACACGATGTAGAAGCATTCCGGTTTTTTTATGCACGCCTACCCTATCTCAGTTAAAACGCAATAACACCTTTATAATGCAAAAAGAACTTCTGAGTTACAATAATAGAACGTGAATAAGATAGGAAAATTCACCTAAAACGAATAGTCTTCTCTCGCTCAAATCCTGTTCATCAAGGAAACAATATTACACCATCCATTCCACAGTTACTTTCAGTACCCGGTACGAAACGAGATTTACGATTATACTTTGTTCCAATTCTGAGATACTGCTTCGGAATAGGAGATTGCAATTCATAACGAGTTTTTTTTGTGTCTATGACATACCAACACCCTGCCTTGGTGCGATGCACTTTCCCTACAATCTTCCGCTGATAGACAGGCGGATTGTGAGGATGGAACATTGTATCAAGCACCTCGACGATAATCAATCGTTTGCCCAACATACAGGTCGATCCCATCATCCCTCCTGGTCTAACACGCAACGTCACGGGGCGATATTCAACATAGCACTTCGCCAAGTCCTCAGGGCTACCTGAGAGTTCGTACTTCGTGTCTTTCACACTCAAGTACCAGCAACCGCCTTCAAGATCAGTGTGCATCATTTTGCCGGTGATCACAAATTCCTTCTGCGCAAATGCACCAAGCGGCAACGCACATAAAAGTAATAATGCTATAATAGTCTTCATCGTGTTATTCGATATTTTAACGTTATTTCCCCACCTCAAAATACGCATATTGCAACACAAAGTAACAAAAATCGAAGCTCTATGATGATTAACTTATTCAAAAATGCTTTTCTGAGTATTTACAGGCATTTAATCCACTAATCATGAGAAACTTTTCACTGTTGGTGGTGTTGCTTAATCGTTAAATATGTCTTTCTTATTCATTATTCTTTTATAGTTGGAGACAACATCATGAGATCAAAGGTTACAATATTTGCATTACTGATAGCACTGACCTTGTCAGTGGTTATTACACCGAGTACTTCAAACGCCCAGGCACCAGTCAAACGTATTTTGCTCGAAGAGTATACGGGTTGCTGGTGCGGTTGGTGCCCGCGTGGTATCCATGCGATTGATCAAATGTTGGAAAAATATCCGGGGCAATTTATACCGGTCTCTTTCCACAATGCTGATCCAATGGCTTTTGCTACGGGAAGTGACACTCTTGAATCAACATTGCCAGGCTTTCCAACAGGTTGGATTAATCGTAAAAACTTTACTTCAATCAGTGATGCCCATTGGAATATTGATCCTGGTACCTGGCAGGATGCTGTTACCCAAGATCTCACCGTGGCTGCCATAGCTGGGGTTACAGTGAGCGAAGTGACTTATAATGAAACGACTCGCGCTTTGAGTGCAAAAGTGACCGCGAAATTTGCACAGAATCTTACCGGCGATATCCGTTTGAATATGTATGTGATTGAAGATAGTGTTTCTGGTGGAACCACTTATGACCAGCATAACTATCTTACTAACCGTGCAGGTTATAGCGACAACCCCTTCTATAACTGTCCTGCAGCGGTTTCAAAGTATCAGCATATGCACGTTGTGAGAGCTGCTCTTGGTGGAGCGTATGGCGTCGCGGGTATTATTCCTGCTACCGCAAATACCGGAGCCAGTTATAGTGCTACATTTACCTACGTAGTGCCCGCAACTTTTAATGCTAAGCACGTTTCTGTTGTTGGATATGCAATGCAATATTCAGCTACACCAGCAAACAATCAGATTTTAAATGCTGATATTGCTAAGATTATCTCTGGCCCAGCTCCGCTTGCGACCAAGATCGCAGCGTCAGCTCCGAGCAAGTACATTAAAGCTACAAACGGTGGACAAACCACACAGACTATAACATTGACAAATCCAACGGCTTCACCAATAAGTGCCCAGTTGGCAATTGATAAAGTCTTTACAAACTTTCCGGCAGGGTGGTCTGCAACCATTACACCTGCAACAATTGATATTGCTGCAAATGGTACCGCTCAAGCAACACTGACTTTTACAGCACCAGCAAAATCAGGATACATTAGTGTTCCGGTTTCTGTACTACCATACAATGCACAAGGTAGTATCGGCATTCTTTCCACAGTGAATATCAACGCACTCTCTCAGAATACAAAATATGTGTCATTTGGTAGTGATGCAGCAATAGTTGCTCGTGCAACAACTACTGCATATGGAACAAACCTCGCAACAATTCCTCTCGACGAAGAGGTAATGGCAGCGTATCCTCCCGAATCGTTTGATGTAGCAATCTTTCCGGGGATACAAATCCTGGACTATACAACTTTAACTGGTGCCCCACCAAGAATCATACCGGTTATCACCAAAATGTTGAATGCAGGCAAGAAGGTATTGTTGACTTCCAATTATGCACTCTATTGGGCATTTGAGTCTCAATATGCATCTGCAATAGCTACTGATGGCTTGACTGCCTTTATGGATAAAATGGGAATTGTATATGGCAGCTTAACGTCACATTTGAATTCAAGTGGTCAGTTGGTAGCTGCATCCACATTAACTGGCTTTGCAGGTGATCCGGTTGGTGATAGTACAAGCGGTGTCACGGTCAATAATCCATATTATGATGTCTTTACAACAATAAACGCCAATTCAAAACCCATCTTCTATTTTGATGATGATGAGACAATTCTTGCTGGACTACGGAACGATGATGGCAAGGGTGGACGAATTGTGTATCTCGACTTCAACCTTGCAGATATTGCGACCACAGCATCCCAGACAAAGATATTCAGAAAGACAATGGATTATTTGCTCAATGGCGAAAAGGCAGATGTAAAAACTGTTGCACAAAATACTACAGGTTTGTCCGTTTCGGCTAACCCGATTAAGAATTCAACCGTCATCAATTACAATGCATTGCCAACAGAGCGCAACGTCACCTTTAGTGTCGTTGATATGCTAGGTCGTCAGGTTGCAAACCTTACACCTTCTTCATTCGGTAATACCTATTCGGTAAACTTTGATGCTTCTGATCTTGCAAACGGTGCGTATGTGATCATTGCTCATTCGAGCGAAGGCACACATCAGATCCGTGTTGTGAACGCTCAGTAACGACGAGCCGATCATCAGATCGTACAAAAAACCCTCGGACTGTTGTCCGAGGGTTTTTTTATTTCCTAAATTTCATTCGAATCTTTTCCATATTTTTGCATTGTCATAAAGCTGTTTTTACGTTTAATACAATATGTCATCTTATACCGATTTTTTGCATGGATTGCCGCCACAGAAGATGTGGGGCGAGCGCGTTTATGTTACCGATGATTTTCACTACCCCGACAAACTGAATGCTGTGGTCGAACTTCTTGACAAACACGTTGCCGAAGGACGTGCTGCCAATACAGCTATCTACTATAAAGACCAGATATTGAGCTACGGCGAACTTGCCGAAATGGTAGCGAAAATGGGCAATGCGCTCCGCAAGCTCGGAGTCGAGCAAGGCGACCGTATATTGCTGCGTTTCCCGAACAACCTGACAGCCGTTGCGATATGGCTTGCAACGCTTCGTATAGGCGCTGTGGCGGTGATGGTGATGCCGATGCTTCGAGCACGCGAGCTCTATTATCGAAGCAACGACTCCGAATGCTCCCTGGTGCTCTGCGATGCTGCTTCCATCGATGAAATTCGCAAAGCCGAGCCAGCATTAGATACCGTAAAGAATATTCTTATTTGTGATGGAAAAGACGAACGCTACAAATCATTTGAAGATCTCTGGAGAATTGAATCGCATGAGTGTGAGCCCGCAAACACTTCGCGTAACGATGTTGCGCTGATCGGCTATACCTCAGGTTCTACCGGTGACCCAAAAGGTACGGTACATTTTCAAGACGACGTCCTTGCTATAGCCGATGGCTATGCAAAAAATATATTAGCACCAACAGAAAAAGATATTTTCAGCGGGCATCCATCGCTCTCTTTCACTTTCGGGCTCGGTGGTTTGTTGGTCTTTCCCTTGCGCTTTGGTGCGGCGACTGTTCTGCTCGATCAGTTTACGCCCGAAAATATGCTTAAGACCCTCGTTGATTACAAATGCACCATCAGCTTCTGCGCACCGACCTGTTATAATATGATGATGCGTCTTGATGAAGAAGGAAAATTTGATTTGACGCACTTGAGAGTTGGAGTCAGCGCCGGCGAAACACTTCCAAAAACGGTGTTCGAGAAATGGAAAGCAAAATACGGCACTGAACTGCTCGACGGGATTGGCTCGACCGAGATGCTGCATATCTTTATTTCCAATTTCCCCGGCGAAGCTCAAGGCGGAGTTACCGGAAAACCCGTGCCCGGATATGAAGCAAAAATTATTGATGACAATGGCAACGACCTTCCCGACGGTACTCCCGGATTACTTGCGATCAAAGGTCCTACCGGATGTCGTTATCTTAAAAAGATCGAGCGTCAAGAAGGCTACGTGAAAAATGGTTGGAATATACCCGGCGATGTCTTCATGCGAAATCCTGATGGTACATTTATCTATCAATGCCGCAATGACGATCTTATTGTCACCGGCGGATACAATGTTTCGCCCCCGGAGCTTGAAGCCGTGATTAACGAACACGAAGCTGTAAAGGAATCTGCTGTCGTGCCAAAACCTGATGACTTGCGCGGACAAATTGTCAAAGCATACTGTGTCTTGATGCCGGGCGTCGAAGCAACCGAAGATCTCGCAAAAAGCATTCAAGATCACGTTAAGCGCGAACTTGCTCCCTATAAATATCCCAGAGAAGTTGAGTTTATTGAAGCCCTGCCGAGAACCGACACAGGGAAAGTGCAAAGATTTGTACTAAGAGATAAAGCAACCGAAGAATTGGGAGAATCTACCATATAAAAAAAGGAGCGGTCTATCCGCTCCTTGCGTATTACTTTTTGAGCCGCCAACCGGACTTGAACCGGTGACCTGCTGATTACGAATCAGCTGCTCTACCAACTGAGCTACGGCGGCAAAATGGTGGCACACTAAACGAACTCAATCCGAGCTCAGGTTCCATCTTAAGGCGCATACCAAACAAACTCAATCACATTCGAGCTTGGGTCTGAGATATAAAACGACTGAGACTGATCCCGATGGATCTTGATCTTCTTGCCATATACATCAGCTTTACGAGACAATTCTTCGAGCGAATCAACTACAAAGGCAATATGACGGGGATGTTCGCCGGGGGTGACAAACGCCAACTTCGTACCTGCCAACGAGACCAACCCCCAAGTTAAGTCCTGACTAAGCACTTCTAAATCTGGAAAGATTGATTGATAGTAAGCCACTGCCTCGGCGATATTCTCGGTCTCGATGGCGGTATGGTCGAATCGGAGCATACGGTTTGTATAGTTCAATAAAGCAAAACGCAGATCACAAGAGTATTGTTATCAGTTGTTATAACTTTACGAACAGGATATGATTCTCTCTATTATTAAGTCTTTAATGTTGGGTGTCTGGTTAGGCTCACTGTTGATGCTCGCAGTAGCAGTTGCCGCGCCGATCTTTCAAGAGCTATCTTCGAAAACACTGGCAGGTCATATTAATGGCATCATCCTTTCGAGAATGAATATGATCGAATGGATTTCTGCGGTGGTCGCTTTTGTCTGTTCTATTATTTTACTGCTGATGAATTGGAGCGGTGAGCACCGCACACTTCGCATAATCGAGACCGGAATGCTCTTTGTAATGATATCGATATTGTGGGTCTATTCGACCAGAATTACATCGCGGATGGAAGAACTTCGAAAAACTATCGGCGACTTTGATCACCCACAACAAACGACCGAATATGCTATGGCAAAGGACGAATTCGATTCATTGCACAAAATGTATACACACCTCGTAGGCATCAATATGATACTCATTACTTCGACTTTCGTCTTATCAATTGTCAATACGAGACAGGGCTAAAGCTCGATTTTTACTGTAAAATCTCTTCCGCATTTTGCGCATTTATAGACGATGGTAATCCAATTGTTTGATTCATCATACATCAATTCAAACAATTCTCCGCCGCAATCTTTGTAGATGCAGCGACAAAGTTCTACATCAAATGTTCTGTTGTCTTTCTCCTGGTTCATTTGTCAACTCCTTCAATTATTTCTTCGGCATCGGAAGCGGCATTGCTTAGTTCTTGCAATTGCTCAGAGGTCGCTTCCCAATAGCCACGGCTGTGGGCTTCGGTCAGGCGTTCTGTCATCGCATGAAACGCATCGGGATTCGCCTGCTGCATGCGACCGCGTAGCTCTTCATTTCGAATATAACTCTCATGAATTTCGTCATAAAACCATGAAGGCACAGCCTGAGCAGTGGCGCTCCAACCATACGTATAATCCACTCTCTTCTTAATTTCCTCGACACCTTCAAAACCGTGCTTCATCATTGCTTCATACCATTTTGGATTGAGCGACTTCGTCTGTGCTTCAAGGCGTATCGTTTCTTCAAGCGATCGGAGTACCGGTGTTGCAGTGGTAGTATCGGCTACATAGGCATTTGGTTTCACCCCGCGAGCAACAGCGGCAAGATTCGTCAATCCTCCAAGGTATTCGTAGTAGTGGTCCACATCTGAAATGCCGATCTCCGAGGAGTCGAGATTCTGATAGGTTGTGTCAATATATCCCGCAAGTTCTCTGAATATTTCTGTTGCCTTGATCTCTTCGCGGTGTTTTCCGAAGCTAAAACCTTTTCGTTTCGAAAAAATATCGGCAAGGTCGCGTTGTTGTGTCCAATTGTTTGACATCACCATATAATCAACATTCGTACCGTATGAACCGCTGGCATTAGAAAACACACGGTACAGTGACTCATCAGATCGAAAGCCTTTTGATTGCAACTCCAGATGATGCTTTCGAATAAAGTTTTTTTCAGGGGTTTCATCCAGCAAAGCAACCAACTTCACCGCTTCATCAAGCAAGGACATTTGATGAGCAAAAATATCTCTAAAAATGCCACTGACTGTAAAGACAACATCAATGCGCGGACGCTGAAGTTCTTCATACGGAATAACACGTAGCTTCGTCATATTTCCAAGGGCATCAGGTCGCACCTCAACACCAAGCAAAAGAAATGCCTGAGCAATAGCCTCCCCCCCAGTTTTGATATTATCAAGTCCCCAAAGGATGAGACCAATACATTCCGGAATTCGACCGCTACTGTCTTTTTGTGCTCGCGCAAGTAATTGAGCGACACTGATTCGTGCAACACTTAATGCAACAGCTGTTGGTATTGAATAGGGGTTGAGTGCCGTAATATTTCGTCCGACAGGAAGTGCAGCCGGCACTCGCAATAAGTCGCCACCGGGACTCGGAGGAATATACTTTCCATCAAGTGCACGCACCAGTGGTGTAATCTCATCACTGAGCACCATTCGATCTAATATTTCAGATAAGAAATGTAAAGTTTTTTCAGCCGATGCGCGAGAATTTCTCGAAAGGTCATATTGCTTCAATGCAAGGGTTGCTGCTTCAAGTCCGCTTTCGGCGAGAGTTGATAAAATAAAATGAAATGGCTCAGCAGTGGTGACTGCATCCAACGTTTTACTTTCTTGCAACAGAGAATCTAAAGATTGAATATCAAGCTCTCGACGATCAAAACGAGCAAGCTCTTCAAGGAGATCAATCTGTTCCTCACGTTTTGGCGTCTCGCCGATAATTCTTAATCCGAGTGGAATCAATCGTTGGCTGATCTCAGTCAGTTGCGCGGACAATTCATCGACTATTTGAGGAAACATTTTTGAAGAATCATATTCAAGATGACACTCGTGTGCTCTCTCAATGAGGGTTTCGCAAAGAGCGGATTGTCGAAGCCCTTCAACTACAAGGGATGAGCGATACTCATCAATACAATTTTTCAAAGATTCTAAACTTCGATAAAGCCCTGCTCTTGAATTGGTCGGAGTCAGATAACTCACGGTAGTCGCATACGAACGTCGCTTGGCAATCGTTGCCTCGCTCGGGTTATTGACTGCGTACAAATAAATATTTGGCAATGAACCAATCAACTCTTGCGACCAACATTCAGATGACAAACCGTTATGTTTCCCCGGCATAAATTCTAATGCACCATGCGTACCAAAGTGCACTACTGCATCAGCTTGGAATTGCTTTTTGAGATGAGCATAAAAAGCGAGAAAACCATGGTGTGGGGTTGCGTTTTTTGTAAATAATAATCTCATTGGGTCACCTTCATACCCAAAGCCAGGCTGGACACCGACAAAAACATTACCGTATTGTATTCCTTGAATCAAGAACTGCTCGCCATCAGTATTAATCTCCCCCGGCGGAGCCCCCCACTCCCTTTCAGCTTCTTTCCATCGAGGGACGTAGTTTTTGTATCGCGGCACAGTCATTGTAGCTGCAACATTAAGTGGGGTCGAACTCATTGCATAACTTGAGTCACTGCCAATAATATCATTGAGCAATTGTTCTTTAGTGACCGGAATATTTACGCTGTAACCTTCCGATTGCAATCGTTTCAAAAAAGTATGAAGCGAAGTAAATACATCCAAGTATGCTGCAGTCCCTACTGCGCCTCGAGCAGGCGGAAAACAAAAAATAACTACAGCAATTTTTTTATCTCGATTACTTTTCTTACCGAGAGTGAGCCAGTTTTTAATTCGCTCAACAAGAAGGTTTGCATTCTCTTCAATCAACTGTTTGCCATCTTCTCCGTCACTCGATGCTATCACGATTGGTTCGATCGCACCATCAAGCTCCGTCAAAGAAATATTCGTTACTACTTGTATAGCGGATAAACCTTCTCGAGAATGGAGCCAATCCTCTTTACGTTGGTGAGTAAGAGTAATCGCAGAAATATACGGGATATCCAACGCAGACAGAGCATCACTCGCGGCTTGAGGTTCACTTTTAATGTGACCGCCAACCAGAGGGAAACCGGTCATAGAAAGCAGAAGATCAACGATACAATGACCCGAAGCATCAGTTAAATACGTATCAATAGCTTTACGAGCGTCAAATGTTTCGCTAAAAACTATTATAACTTCAATCGAATCATTAATAAACTTTCTAGCGAGCTCATGTATATAGTTTGTATCGTTACTTGAGATCGCGTTTCGAGGCACCAATACTCCTACTATAGGAGAGCTTGTCAGTGCTCTATCATTTTGATATTCTTGAAGACTAAAAAAGAGCTGTTGAGTTCGCCAATCATATATTCCTTCGGAAGCATATGAAGATGGTGTGCGATACACTATACGTGAATACTTTTCATTATTTAATCTTAAAAAAATCTTTAAGAGCGAGTTTGTATTTTCATCTGTCGGTTCAAGCCAAGCAATGTATGATTCAAGAAAATATCGCATCCCCTGGGAGGCACCTGGGATAAATCGTAATATTTTTGGCGCGAGCGTCATCAGGTCTTTTAAACGTTCAGCCAGTTTATCTTCATCAGCGATCTTCAAAAGCAAGGATCGAATTCGAGACAACGATACATTCCCATTCTTTTCGGCACGTGGCGTTGTTTGAATCTCTCCGAAACTCAGCGAGCCTACTCGCACCGAACGCATCAAACGACCACTTGAGCTAAAAGGAAAAAAATCAAAGTGTTTTGGATGCGTTGCTAATCCCACAAGAATATGGTCGACCAGGTCATCAGTAAGAATATGGCTCGTGATAATAATGTCGGCACTATGAATTTTCTTCAGGAGGTCATCTCTACTCACCAGTACAGCATCTGACTCAATTAATATGTCTAAGTCAAATAGCTCCTCACCCAGCTCTTCGCCAAGCTGAGCAATAGCCCGACGCAGTACTCGTTCGCGAGTTCGTTCAAGCGATATGAGAAGTATGGAGGTCATTTGAATAAAAGCTATATTCCCCACCAACTATCTTAGCCAATGTCTGCGCTGCCTCTGACTGCTTTGCAATATCAGCGATCTGTATTCTAATTTTTTGACCAGCACAAATTTTTCCCAATGATTGTATATCAGACAACATATTCGCATTACCTTTTCTCTCAACATTCACTTTGCCGTCGGTAATGAGTACAATTTCGATTTTCAAATCTTGGTATCTTTTGTACGATAACATACTCAATTCGATCGCCTTCTCCAAAGCTGATGCAATAGGTGTTCCTCCGCCTGTGGGTAATATTTTCAATGCAGAAGAAACTCTCGACATACTTCTTGTTGGGCTCGTGACAATTGTTGCTTCTGCACCGCGGGCAACAATCAAGGCTGCAAATCTTCTCGTCTGATATGAATGCTTCAATACATCTTCTACGAATCCTTTAGCAAATCGGATTCGTGATGAGGTAGCCATGCTCCCGCTCGAATCTAAAATTATTATTGTTAGTCGGTTTGACAAGGCTTTGAAGGGATAGCGACGAATGTCATCAGGCTCAAGATACAGTGCTTGTGCAGTAGTATTGTTAAGACGTCGTTGTTTTTGGAATGGTGCCGCTGCGAGGAGTGTACGATAAAGTGAGAACCGTCCGTTGTTTGTATGTCGCACTCGTGAGTGATTTACTCTTCGACCAACATTGGCGATAGTATTCGTTTGTAAATGACCATGCGAGGGTGCGTTTGTCTTCAACTGCTTCTGCTGTCGATTCGGAATGGAAAAAGATATTTTTAAAGCATCAAGTATTTGCTCTTCATCGCTTGTCTTGTTGGGTGTACTTTCCTCTTCTGAAGGAGAATCATTTTTTTTCTTCTCTAAAACACTCGATTTCTCGGGGGTAGCCGCAGAAGGAATAATGTGCCTTAGAAGCAACTGTGGTAATATTATATATCTTAAAATATTTTCATCAGTGACATTTATTTGTTGGGCACGAATGACAGTCCGATCGATCGACGATGAGGCTATCAACTTCTGAATCTCGGCGAGGCGTTCCAATAACGGCTCTGTCAATGTTCTCAGATTGTCATCAATGACAATAGTAATTAAATTTGCGAAATACTGCAAATGGTCGTAAGACTCTGCCCCAACAACAAGTATATGATCAGTGTGTGAAAGCGAAGCAAATATCGAAGCAAGAAACGTACTATTACGACTTCCGATATCACTGAGAACAAATACTGTTCGATATTCCTGTTTCTGTATGAAGTTCGAGATTTCATACTCGGTTACACTCATCGGAATTCTACAAATCGGCAGGTGCAATTCAAGTCGAAGTTGTTCACCTATTATCTTTGATTGCTCGTAAAGGTCAGCACCTACCACAAGGATCGAAACATTCGGGATAATATGTATAAGTGATACTATTTCGGATGGAAGCATATCAAATAGTACTGAGTGCATCGTCAATTTTCGCTTCCGATCCATACTGGTCGAAAGGATTTTTACGAAGACGATGACGCAAACACATCCCAGATACGAAAGCAATATCTTTATGCTCAATAACCGAACGTCCTTCGAATGAAGTTAATGCTCGGGCTGCTCTGATAAGAGCAAGCTCGCCTCGATGACCCTCAAGCTGGAGCAGACTACATATTTTAGAAGCATATTCAATCGCACTATCAGGGATAATCACATGAGAGAGATTCTCGACAGCACTCGCAATTTGTTCGCGGAGTTCAGTGGTCTCGTGTTCAAATCTTGAAATACATTCTTCTGCATCATCTTCAAAAGCAAGGCGACGACGTACGACTTCTGCACGGTCAGCAACATTATCTTCGTTATGCAAGAAGACAGAAAGCGCAAACCGATCAAGTAACTGCGGGCGCAACTCGCCTTCTTCTGGGTTGCACGAACCAATAAGAACGATCTCGGCAGGATGCCGTACCGACAGACCTTCACGCTCAACAATATTTTCTTTACTTGCAAGAACATCAAGCAAGAGATCGACCAACGAATCTTCGAGAAGATTTACCTCATCAACATATAATATACCCCGATGTGCTTTGCCAAGTAATCCAGGTTCGAAGACACGCTCGCCGGTCTTAATTGCGTGTTCCAGGTGAATCGAACCAAGCAAACGATCTTCCGTTGTCCCAAGTGGCAGATCAACAAGCGGGCGTTGAATATCAATACTTTCATTTTCCGCTCTTAGAGAACAAGTGATATCGGGACAATCTCCTTTCCCCGGCTCACAACTAAAACGGCAATTTTTTATAACCGTTATCTGTGGCATCAATTCTTGAAGCGCTCGGACGGCCGTTGATTTTCCTGTACCACGCTCACCAAATAGTAGTACTCCGCCCAAACCTGGATCGATAGCTGCAAGGACAAGCGCGCGCTTCATTTCCTCCTGAGCTACGATAGCTGTAAAAGGAAAACGTGGCATTACTCGCTGTTTTCCGGATACCGTTATACTTTTTGTTAGTTCGACAATTGACATCAAGCCTTAAACGGGTTTCGAGATGGTGAAGTGCCTGGATAGGGAAAATATTGAAGTCAAATAATTAAGGGCTTATGAGTTGGACGCGGACAAAATTCTTCGCCACAGCGCAAGAATCAGTATCAAAAATACGATGGCAAGCACATACATCGCTACCCCGGTAGTATCGCTGATCCCAAGCGGACCGGAATGAACGCTTTGAGAGGTGTTTAGAGAATCATAATTCACTGAAATGCTATCTTGAGCATACATTCTGCTCGGAATAAAAGCAACACTTGCTACAAATATAATGAGCTTATTTGACATTGGTCGAGTCAGAGTTTTTTTCTTGCCTGCTTGCCGGTGATTCCTTTTGTTCTTGAGAAACAGAGATATATGCCCAGGTTGTCATTACACACATATAGAGTATCGCAACGATTCCAATAATAGTAAATACCGGGCTCTTCTTATTGTTGCCCGCTCGTTTATCAAGCCATGGAATGAGCGTCCAGATAACGGCGACGACACCGAATCCTATAATCACCATCCATTCCGGTACAATCTTTAATGTTTGGAAGAGAAACATAAAATACCATTCCGGGTGAATACCGGGGGGTGGCTCAGTAGGATTTGCAAGGTCATACGCATGCCCAATCCCCCAGGGATAAAGCACGGCAACACAAATCAGAATAGCAAAACCAAGCAACCATACCATCATCTCTTTTATCAGATAATTCGGAAAGTACCTTGTTTCTCCCGTGACTTTCATCCCCGGAGGTGAACTACTGCCGAAAAGCATAATCATTCCGATGTGTACCAGTACTAACAATATCGACAGGGCGGGCAGTACACCGACATGGAGAGCAAACATTCGTGTAAGTGTTGCACCATTGACATCGTTTGCCCCTTTGATCAATGACGAAACTGATTCTCCAATGATCGGCAACGCTTTGGGCACTTCTGTCCCAATTTTTGTCGCAAAATATGCTGTTTCATCCCACGGAAGGAGGTAGCCCGTAAAACCAAAACCTAAAATAAGTAAGAGTAAGATCACCCCACTTACCCACATCATTTGTCGGGGTGCTCGGTAGGCTTTCATAATGAATGCACTAAACATATGAACAAAGACCATCAATACCAACCCATTTGCACTCCAAGAGTGCAATGAACGGATCAACCATCCGAACGGGACTTGGGTAACGATCTTTTGAACACTTTTATATGCAGTGTCTGTCGTTGGTTCGTAGTAAAATAATAATAAAATTCCGGTGACGACTTGAATAATAAAGAAAAATAAAGCGAGACCACCAAAATAATACCAGATCGAAGCACGATGGTGCGGCACCGTTTTCGCCTTTACGGCATCGTAAGTTTGACGAAGGTGTAAGGCATCGATGAGCGAAATTTTGGGTTGTTCGTTCATTATCCTTTAGTTTTTGGTTTAAGAGAAATATCAAGCTGATCGCCCTTGGCTGTGATTGTCAGCTCGGTCAGTGGTTTCTTCGGTCTGGTCCCCTCGACATTTACACCATCAGCATCATAACGCCCATGATGACATTTACAATAAAATTGCGGCATTTCGGGCTGGTAGCTAACCGTACAACCAAGATGAGTACAGGTAGCAGTAAAGGCACGAACACCTTTGTCGGGTTGGAAGATGACGAGCACCGGTTGATCGTCAATATTTATTAATTTAGAAGGATGCTCAGCAGAAACATCAGATTGGGCTATCATTACATCACCGTTTTTGCTACCTTTTACATAGCCCAAATATCGCCCCGCAACGTACAATATTGGTGATAACACGGCAGCCAAACTAACACCCAACAAACTTTTGAGGATCGTCCGGCGCTTCGATGTGCCACGTAAATCGTTGTTTCCGACACTCATTAGTTAATTGCGAAAATTATGGATATACAGAACAATAAACCAATTCAAATATAACACTTAAAATAAAAAGGACAGCTATTTGCTGCCCTTTATAAAAACAATCGATCACCTATTAATTTAGATCAACCCAAACACTCTTCGTTTCGGTGTAAAGATCAATTGCCGATTTACCAAGTTCGCGTCCAAACCCGGATGATTTATAACCTCCGAATGGAAGAGCATTGTCGGTTGTCGAGATCGTATTGATCCAGACTGTTCCGGCTTTTACGCTACGAGCGATCTTATGTGCTTTCTTAATATCACGTGTCCAGATAGAAGCCGCAAGACCAAATTGCGAATTGTTCGCTTCGGTTAGTGCTTCTTCGACCGTATCAAATTTGATCACGCTTGCAACCGGTCCGAAAATTTCTTCTTGTGCTATCCGCATAGAATTTTTTACATTTTCGAATACAGTCGGCTTCATAAAAAAACCTTTAGTACCAATACGCTCTCCGCCGGCAACAATGTTTGCACCTTCAGCTTTACCAATTTCGACATAATTGAGTACGCGCTCGAGATGTTCGGCTGAGATGAGCGAACCAAGACGAGTTTTCGGATGAAGCGGGTCACCGGCGACCATTTTGTTCGCACGTGAAGTCAGCACCGACATAAACGCATCATATCCAGCCGCTTCAACAAAGATACGCGAGCCTGCCGTACACATTTCGCCTTGATTAAAGAAGATGCCTCCCAGTGCATATTTTGCTGCAAGTTCAAGATCACTATCGGCGAAAATAATATTCGGTGATTTGCCTCCAAGTTCGAGCGAAATCCTTTTTAAGGTTTTCGAAGCGGTCTTCATTATTTCTTTCCCAACTTCCACACTACCGGTAAATGCTACTTTATCAATCAACGGATGCTCGACAATTGCAGCACCGGCTGTTGCACCAAATCCCGTCACGACGTTAAACACCCCCGCGGGGATACCGGCTTCGATCGTAAGTTCGGCAAAACGTAACGCCGTCAATGGTGTTTGCTCGGCAGGTTTTAAGATAATAGTATTTCCGCAAGCCAGTGCTGGG
>JANYDV010000173.1 GCA_025363505.1 Bacteroidota bacterium | reverse complement strand
CGTTCCTCGGCGTGTGTGAGCACCGAAAGATCGGTGTTAACGAGATTGGAAAGATCTATTGCTTGGTCAAGAGCGAAGCGAAGAATGCTTGCAATTCGTGCATGAGCGTATTGCACATAATAGACCGGATTTTTATCTGATTGTTCTTTCGCAAGAGCAACATCAAACTCAAGATGCGAACCGACGGCTCGCATATTGAAAAAGAATTTTGTGGCATCGGTACCAACGTCATCGATAAGTTCATCGAGAATATAGTTGCCGCCGCTTCTTTTTGAAAACTTTATCACTTCTTCGCCCGCAACAAACGAGACCATTTGATGAATGATCACTTTTACTTTATCTTCAGCAAAGCCGAGTGCTTTTACCGCTGCAAGCACATCGGGAACAGTGGCAATATGATCGGCACCAAAAATATCAACAATATGGTCATACCCACGCGAAAGCTTGTCACAATGATAGGCGATATCAGGCAAGCGGTAGGTTGGCTCGCCGCTTGACTTGACGATAACCCGATCTTGCTCCATCCCCATTTCTGAAAGTTTGAGCCAGACGGCTCCGTCTTTGTCATAGGCAAGCCCACGGTCTTTTAAGAGCGCGATAAGCTCCTTGATCTTTCCGGTATCATAAAGGTCCTGCTCGTTAAAAAACAAATCGTGATTGATACCAAGACGTGTGAGGGTGATCTTGATGCGATTAAAATTTTCTTGTTCAGCAAACTTTTGAAATTGTATTAGCTCTGCATCTTTATAACTTGATCCGTGCTGTTTGAAAATCTCTTTTGCAATCTCTATGATTTCTATGCCATGATAACCATCTTCGGGAAGGAGAATCTCTTCGCCGAGTTCTTGAAGATACCGTACTCTTGTTGAAATTGCAAGATTGCGCATTTGATTGCCGGCATTATTAAAATAATATTCACGAACTACAGTATAACCTGTGGCTTCGAGCATATTAGTAATAGCAAGACCGAGACAGACTTGTCTGCCATGACCGGCGTGAAGATTCCCGGTCGGGTTTGCACTAACCCATTCGACATTAACGGTTTTTCCTTGATGCTTCTTGGAGCGCCCGTACCCATCACCTTCTTGAAGGATTGTTCGCACAGTGTCGGCATATCGCGATTGGGAAAAGCGAATGTTAATAAAACCGGGACCGGCGATCTCAAAATGCTCGATCCAAGAAATTTTATTTCCGATGCGCGAAATAATATCCTCGGCGACAGCACGAGGAGATTTTTTCATTGGTTTAGCAAGTTGAAGTGCAATATTCGTTGCCAGATCGCCATGATCTTTATTTTGAGGCACGGTAAACTCTATCGCGCCTGAAAACTCCGGAGAGATCTCGCTGATAGCAGTCGAAAACAATTGTTGGATCTGTTCGTCCATTTAGCTGGTATTTCGGTACAAGTGAAAACTAAATAACGCCGAATTCGCTTGTAATACTCCTAAGCTATTGAATTATCAGTAGCGACGAGTATTTCACCCATAAATTGGCTCTAAATTGAAGATTCTCATAACCGGCGGTGCAGGGTTTATCGCAAGTCATATCGCAGATGCCTATATTGAGGCAGGACACGAAGTTTCTATTATTGATGACCTCAGCACCGGAAAGAAGACCAATATTAACCCCAAAGCCCGGTTTTTTGAAGGAAATATCGCCGAGAAATCATTTGTAGAGCAAGTTTTAGCATCCCAAGAGTTTGATATTGTCAATCATCATGCGGCACAAATAGACGTCCGAAAAAGCGTTACTGATCCTGCCGGCGATGCAATAATTAATATTGTTGGCTCTCTCAATCTTTTTGAAGCTGCCCGCAAAGCATCAGTCAAACATATCATTTTTGCTTCAACCGGCGGAGCGATCTATGGAGAGCAAGATTATTTCCCTGCAGACGAAGAACACCCAACCCGCCCCGAATCCCCATACGGCACTTCCAAACGGGCAGTAGAATTATATTTGGGATTTTACAAAGCCGTTTACGGTCTCAATCATACTATCGTTCGTTATTCAAATGTCTATGGTCCGCGGCAGGACCCTCACGGAGAAGCGGGAGTGGTTGCGATCTTTTGTAATGCACTCATTGATGGGAGACAGGTTTATATATATGGTGATGGGACGCAGACCCGAGATTATGTGTATGTTGGTGATCTCGTTCGGGCGCATCTTGCAATCATTAACCATCTTGATACCAGCACGACTTATAACATTGCAACAGGTATCGAAACAGATGTGAGTACATTATACGGGGTACTGTCGAATATTTTGACAAATGGAAATACAGTACCTCAAGCTCCCCAATATGCCGAGGCACGTTTGGGCGAGCAACAGCGGAGTGTTTGTGATGCTTCGAAAGCAAAAAAAGAGTTAGGTTGGGAGCCGAAAACATCTTTGGAGATCGGGCTCAGACAAACGGCGGAATATTTCCAAAAGTTATCGAGCTAATGTGCAAATATCTTGCAATATTGATAGCGGTTCTGTTTATTGGAGGGTGTGCTGCAGTCCAGCCTCCTCCCGGAGGACCAGAGGATAAGTCATCTCCGGAAATGGAAGAGACCGTGCCATTGCAAGGTGCTTTGAATGTCTCTCGCACCTCGAGGTTGCATTTCTTATTCAAGCAAAATATCGAAC
>JANYDV010000153.1 GCA_025363505.1 Bacteroidota bacterium | reverse complement strand
CCGAGTTAAAGGCGTGCATAACAAACTCTCGGAGGATGAAATCGAAACGAGGTTCTCGGTTTTGGCTGGTGATAAGCTGTTGGAAATACAAGAGTTCGAGAAGCGTGTGCAAGAAATGTATGCTCAGGGAGCTTTCGTTGGCATTTATTCGAGCGAGAAATATTTGCAAGAACTTCGCGATAATTGGGGAATGGAATTGGTGGAGGCGCAGGGTGTCATTGGCGAGAAAATGTGTGTGGGATTGTGAGTTGCTGTGGATTCCCGCCTTCGCGGGAATGACAGGGGGTGGCGTGGGGGTGGATTCCCGCCTTCGCGGGAATGACAAGGGGGGGGGGGTGGATTGATGAGAAAAAAAAAAGGCGCACCATGTATGATGGTGCGCCATTGTCGGAAAAAGAAATGCTGACTTAGAATACCAGTGACTCGGTGTATTCGCCGAATGGTACTTTCATTACGTCGATCATTTCGCCGAGCGTGACGTAATCTTTGGCGGCTCGAATAAGTACGGGCATCAAGTTGGTGTGGCTTTCGGCAGCCGCGAGGATTTCTTTGATGCGATCATCGACATCAGCTTGCGAGCGATTTGCTTTTAGTTCTTTTAGTTCTTTGACTTGATTACGTTCGACCTCAGGAGAAATACGTAAGATCGGAATATCAATTTTTTCGTCTTTCTCGATGAACTCGTTAATACCGACAACGTATTTTTCTTTTTTGTCGAGTTCTAATTGGTAGCGATATGACGCATCAGCAATTTCTCGTTGGAAGAAACCGGCTTCGATGGCTTCGATGACTCCGCCGAGTGCATCAATCTTATCGAAGTATGCAAGTGCTTCGGCTTCGAGGCGATCGGTTTCGGCTTCGACAAAATAGGAGCCTCCGAGCGGATCAACGGTGTTGATGACGCCGGTTTCGTAGGCAAGAATTTGTTGTGTGCGAAGCGCGATCTTCACGGCTTTTTCCGATGGAAGCGCCAGTGTCTCGTCCATCGAATTCGTATGAAGCGACTGTGTGCCGCCGAGTGCTGCTGCCATTGCTTCGAAGGCTGTGCGAACGATGTTGTTCTCCGGCTGTTGCGCCGTCAGCGAGCATCCTGCGGTTTGCGTATGGAAGCGCAGTGTCCAAGACTTCGGATTTTTTGCGCCATACTTATCGCGCATTCTGCGAGCATAGATACGACGGGCGGCGCGAAGTTTTGCGATTTCTTCGAAGAAATCAATATGCGAATTGAAGAAGTGTGAAATGCGCGGTGCAAAATCATCGACATCCATACCGCGAGCGATACAGGCTTCGACATAAGCGAAACCATCGGCAAGCGTAAATGCCAGTTCTTGCGCAGCCGTCGAGCCGGCTTCGCGGATATGATAGCCCGAGACCGAAACAGGGTTCCATTGCGGTACCTCTTTGGTGCAGTACTCGATCATATCAACGATGATGCGCATCGAAGGATGTGGCGGATAGATAAATTCTTTTTGCGCGATGTACTCTTTGAGAATGTCATTCTGCAACGTACCGCGAAGTTGATTGAACGGCACACCTTGCTGTTCGGCAACGCAGAGATAAAATGCGAAGACCATCGCCGCAGGTGAGTTGATGGTCATTGAAGTCGAAACTTCGCCGAGTGGAATGCCCTTGAAGAGTTTTTCCATATCGCGAAGCGAACTGATGGCAACGCCGCAGATGCCGACTTCGCCTTCGCTCCAGGGGTCATCGGCGTCGCGACCCATTAATGTCGGCAAATCGAAAGCCGTCGAAAGACCGGTTTGTCCGTGAGCAAGAAGATATTTGAAACGCTCATTGGTATCTTCGGGCGAGCCGAAACCGGCAAACTGGCGCATGGTCCAGACTTTGCCGCGATAGCCGTTGGGGTGAATGCCGCGTGTGTACGGAAATTCGCCGGGAAAGCCGATGTCTTCGAGAAAGCCTTTCGGGGTCGAGGTATGATCGGGCGCATAGAGCGGCTCGATCATTTTTCCGGAAAGCGTCGTATGCTTCCAACCGAAGGTTTTGTTCTTTGCATTGCGCTCAGACCATTGTTGTTGCGCGAGGCGATATTCGGGACTGTTCTCGAAGGTGGCACTACCGTTTGTAGAATGCCCATTAGTCGAGTGTCCGTTGGTCGCAATGCCGTTGTTTAAAATATCTTTGCTCATAATGTAGTACGAATATATCAGAAAGCTAAAACGAGCAGAGGGGGCGGAAGGTTGCGAAGGGCGAGATGCTCTTACAATAGACAGCGATGAGTTCTTTGAAAACTTTTACTTTGGGTAATACATCTTATTGGCATACTATTTGTAATGGGTATCTCTGTTGTATATGAAATGCTCCAACGCTTATTTATCGGGGTTGCAAGAATAATACATCATTTAATAATAAGGAGAAAATATGAACAATAACAATGACTTAACGGGTATTTTGATACCGCCGACCGTACCGGCACCGACACAGCCCATTCCAACGGAATTACCACCGACGCCATTAGAAACACCAACTCCGGCTCCGGAGCAGGTGCCACCTCCGATGACACCACCTATTACAGTGCTGTAAAGCCGAAAGAAAGATTATCGTTTGACGAACACTTTATCTTTCCAATGCAGTGTAAATTGAGAGTCGGTGATCTTCCAAAGATCAAGATACTTCGGCATCATCAATCGTTGGAGGTGCACTTGTTGTGAGAGTTGTTGAAATGCCGGGTGATCTTCACGAAGCGCGAGGATCACTTCAGTATTGTTCGGAATAATAATCTCCGCTTCGGAAATATTTTTTCTGATGTAGTGCTCCGCAACGCCAAGCATTAATTCATCGGACTGCGGAAGATCGCGAATGTCGTAGATCGTCGTTTCGGGCAAATAAAAATATCCCCAACGATGCCACCATGATGCGAGAATAACGACGTGTTTGTTCTCTTGTACTTCTGCGCGGAGTGTATCATTGACGATAGTATGCAGCAAGTCGCTTTCGTTGGCAGAATGAATGGAGGTAAAGGAAAGTATTCGATTAAAAATATAATCGATGCCACCATTAGTCTTAGTGATAGCTGAGCGAAGCTCGCCAAACGAATCGCGAGTGAAGGCATTAAAGAACTCTTGATCGCTGGTAACGGGAAAGCGAATCGTAAACCAACAAATGTTGAATACGAGCACCAATGCCGACCAGATTATTGCATTACGTGTGATCAGCGGTCGGGTGAAACGTTTTGCATTTGCGGGTTTTGTTTTGATCGCTTCGGCGCGCCAGAGCGAAAGTTGGTCGATCAGCACAGCGCCGCACAAGACAATGCTCGGAATGACATTCAGTAAATATCCTGCTTTCATAAAATAGACAGCAAGATAAAAAACAAGTGGAGGCAGTGCGACTAAACTACAATATTGAAATGTCACGGATTTACAAACACGCAAGACAAAAGACAGCAACCGCTTTGGATACAGCAGCAATGTACAAATAGCAAGAAGGACAATCGGCAACGAACCGCCAATAAGATAGACTATCACCTTTGCCATTACAGCGAGATGCTCGGTGATCGGATTACCAAACAGGAATGATTGAGATTTATAGATATGCTCGGCTCGCATCGCTGCGAGATACTCATCTGCTCCGCCGCACATCAGTAAAAGAATCGTAAGCCAACAAGCGGTCGTCAGAACAAACCAACCGAACGCCAGTACCAGTGAGCGAAGACGTTGTTTGGTAATGAGTGCGAGAAATAATATTGCGGGTGCAAAAAAGACAACGCTTGATTGTCGTGCTCCCGTAGCGAGTGACAATAAGATTGCTACTGCAAAAAAATGTTTTTCATTTTGGGGAAAGCGAATCAGTTTGATGCCGTGATAGAGCAATGCACAAGCAAAGAATGCTTCGTATTGATAGACAGTGGCAACCAATCCGTAGAACCAAAAGATGGGGAGCAAAATCCATAAAGAAGCGGCTATCAAGCCAACGCGCTCGCCACGAAGAGCGGCACCGGCACGCCAAAGATAGAGCACGGCGCCAACCGAAAGCGCAACACTAATGAGGACAAACGAAAAATTAATATCAACGGTGAACAACAATAACAATTTAGCAAATAGGATATGCAAGATGTATCCCGGGAAGTGTGGCGTTACTTGTTCGAGACTATAACGAAATGTCGCGACCGCGAAGTCGATCGAGTCAAATTCGTACAACATTTTTGTTGCAAATGGCAACCGTGTCACAAGCGTCAATAAGACGAGACCGGCTCCGGTGATGCGTCTGAGTTTTTTTTCACCGAGCGGCATACGGCGCTCCTTTGACTTTGAAAATGCTCATTACTGTATCGGCACTCGAGAGCAGAGGCTGACGAATCGGAAGTTCTTTGACAAGTTCGAGAGAGTCACTTGCGTATTGATAAAACGTGGGGTTGAGCCTTGTGTAGATAATAAAAATATTTGTCCCTTTGTTACGCGCCTCTTTCCAGACGAGTTGTTGGTTCTGCTGTAAGCTGTAGATCTCAGGCGAGACAAGCCCTGTGAGATCAATAATATTTCTCTTGGTAAAAAAACCAAGTGCGCCGACATCATCGGCAGCGATAATATCGTTCGGCGAGAGATTGGCATTCACCCAAGCAACGGCGGCAAGATGTTGGTCATTGATATTAGAAACAGCTTCGCCATATTTGGTAACCCAACGGATACTCGAAGGCAACATTAAGACCACTATTGCAACGAGCAACAAACTTCCTGCTCGGTGATGCTCTGAAGATGTGTTGACCTCAGAAGTACGCGAATAGAGTTTGGTGTTCTTTACGAATGGCAATATCATAAAAATACAAAGCGGCAGTATAGGAAACACATAACGCCCGAAATGACGATACTGTGGCGCAAGAAATGATTGGAGGATTGGAAGTACAATCACAAATATCGGAAGGATCGCCACTCTTGAGCGAATTTTGGGAAAAGCATTAATAGTTCTTGAGAGAAAAGGTATGATGAGTACGAACCAGAAATTCTCAAGGACAATAAAGAATGTTCGTAGGAGATAATACATATCCGGTAAAAACCGAATGCCTGCGCCTTGCACGACGCTTGAATGATAGGACAGACTACCACGCTCGATAAGAGGAAGTGAGAGCACCGCACCAAAAAAAACTGCAAGCACTATCGAGAAACTTGCAAAAGATTTTATTGATACGTTGTTCTTTGAAAGCAGAATGAGCCAGTCAATGGCAGCAATGGCAGCAAGCAAATATAATTCGGGACGTGTGGCAATGGCAAGTCCAAGTACAACGGCTTCGCGAATACGAATCCGGAATGTTTCTCGTGAGCGGATATGTATTTCGATAGCGATGAGCGTCAGCAGTGATGCCAATGCAGTTTCCATTCCGCTCGGTGCCATGATGAGCATTCGCCCACTGAGCAATGAAATAATACCCGCAACAACAGCCCACAGTGTGTCGAAATGGAAAACATATTTCGCAATACGATAGACCGCCGGAGCCATCATCAGCCATGCAAGCGAAGAAAGTATTACGGCAACGACTTCGAGATGGGATGTGAAGAGCCCACCGACAGCGATCAGCAAAACCCATAGCGGAGAAGTATCGGCAGTGACTTGTGTGGGCGGATTAAACGAGTAGCCATGCCCTGCTAATAAATTTTCGGCGTAACGGCAGTGGATATAGACATCATCAAGCGGCACACCGACAGTCGTGACATTATTAGTGCCGTCATGACGACTAAGATCATAGCTTTGCACAGCAAACAATACTGTCAGCATAGCCACGCCTGCGACTATGAATAACAGCTCGGTTTTGAAACGTGAAAACACGTTAGGTCGATTGGAGGTAAATGATAATAAACATCGAAATAGCATAGGCAATGAAATTTAAGATCATCGCCGGATCGGTCAGGACGATCTCGGTTGGGTTCTCTCCCATATTTTTTTTATGTAAGAGATAGAGATAGCGAAAAACACCAAAAACCACAAAAGGGGTAGTGAAGATCAGATTTTCGGTGCCGAATATTTTTACGGTTCGCTCACTCACAGTATAGAGTGCATAACTGATCACAAAACCTGATGCGCAAATTGTGCAAAGCTGTTCGGTAAATTCTACCGAATAGTGTTCGAGCACTTTTCGTGTATTCGAGTCACTGCCTTTTGTTTCGAGCATCACCAACTCGCCTCGGCGTTTTGCAACAGCGAGAAACAGCGACAGAAACATCGTCGTTAACAGGAGCCATGAGCTGATCGGAACGCCAATAACAAATGCGCCACTGACCACTCGGAGCATAAAGCCAATAGCAATGACAAAGACATCGACCAATACTACTTCTTTGAGATAGACGCTATAGGAAATATTCATGACAAAATATAATGCCAAACACATTCCGAAACGATATGGCAAGCCGAGGGCTGTGGGGATGACTATCGCAAGAATAATGATCGAGGTAGAAATGGCGCTCGGCACGCTAATGGCACCGCTGGCGATGGGACGATGCTTCTTTTTAGGGTGCGAGCGGTCGCGATCTCGATCGACAATATCGTTAACGATATAGACGATACTGGCAGTCGCACTAAAGAGCGCAAATGCCGCCAGCGAGTATTTGGCGAACTCCCAGTCAAACAAATGATGACTAAAGACGAGCGCCGCAAAAACAAACAGATTCTTGATCCATTGCTTCGGGCGAAGTAATTTGAAATAGGATTTGATACTCATTACCCCAAAAATACGGAAGTTATTGGCAAATGTTGTGAGCAAGAATTATTGACCAACTTTTTGGGCAGGACGAATGTCGCTTTTCTGACGGAATTGTTGGAGAAGTTTACCATGAATGGCACTGAAACCGAGCAACGTCTCTTGATATTTTGCTTCGAGTGTGGCGGAGAGTTTTTTGCCATTGGTGCGCTCGTCGATGATTGCACTCAAAGATTTGAAGAACCATCCTTGCGGGCTTTTGGCAAGGGTGTATCCCCTACTTTGAAGATATTTTAGATCTTTGGCAATTAATGATTCGGCAAACAAATAGTCACCCTTGAGAGCAAAAAAGACAGCTTCGAGTTTCCGAAGTTTGATTTCGAAAGCCACAAGGAGATTTTTATCATTATGGTGAAATGCAATATCAATATATTTTTTGCCTTCATCATAATTGCCACTATGGAGGGCAAGTTCGGCATAGGAAATCGCAGCGGTAGTAGCAGCTTGAGCATTGTCACCACTATTGAGATATTGCCCAAAGATTCGGTCAAGTATATCTTTTGCTTCAGTAAAATGTCTTGTCAAGACGGCAAGTTGAACAAAGCTTGAGCAAAAGAACAATTGTGTTTTCATCAGCGGCTCGCACTGTATGAACACTTTTTGATACTGAGAGTATGCTTCATCGAAATTGCTTTCTTGATAGAACGTATCGGCAATCATACATCGAAGCAACACTTCATCCTCTTCGATAAAGACCCGGGGGTGTGAGAGAATAACAGAATGTGCATGATGGAGATGTTCTCGATTTTTTTTCGGGTCAACCGAGACTGATTTATAATACAACGCAAATGCAAGATAAAATTGAGCGATGGCTTCGGGTTTATCAACTTGTGGGATGAGTGCTTGGAGGCGAATTAAGTCTTCATAAAATTTTTCTTTTTGTTTTTGCTGCATCCCCAGTGCATTGCCGTTAATGATCTGTTGGCGGACCAGACGACCTTCGATCATCAAACGTTCTGCGGGAGTGACTGTC